>PXDR01000145.1 GCA_003566335.1 Cyanobacteria bacterium T3Sed10_344R1 | reverse complement strand
TGGAAGCAGGAGAATGTGTCCCAGGTATTGAAACACCGCAGTGCTTATCTCAATGGAGAGTTCTCTAAGGTGCCGTGGCAAGTATGAGTATATCTACTCATCGCCAAATTGAGATGCACCCTAGTTGATCGGCTTATTCGTTCAACCTTTGACTTGAATTGAGCGAATAATCAAAAACAAGCTAAAAAGGGGTGCGGCCCCTATTGAGACAAAGTTAAGACACGCCTAATCTAATTATTAAAGCCAAGGAATTAGCTGCTTAGGTGTTTGCAGAACATATAAACCCTTAGATCTAGTTGATTCCGTCAGCTTGGCACTCGACGCCTAGAATCACCGCAAACAGGGAATTCTAACCCTGGATTAGTGCGATTTAGGCTCATGACATTCCATTGAACAGGGGGTTTGAATAGGGGGTATCACCCCTGATTAAAGTCAGGATGCCCAAGTATGGATAAAGCAGTTTGGCTGTTGTCTCCAGGCTCTTGAGCATTAAAGCCAACAGCTTAAATCCTGAACTTAAAAGCAGTTAACAGCAAACTCTTGATTGCCAATTCAGCAATTTGCTAAGAGTTTGTCGCTGGTCAACGCTGTGGTTTTTATAGTTTTCATGTTGAGGTCGCACTGAATCAAGTCGGCCAACCCAGTCAGATCGTGCGACCAAAGAAATGCGATCGCACCCTTCACTCTGGCTCAATTGTCCTAGCGATTTTTTGGAGGTTCCCATGGTGCAGACCCGCAGCTATAACGACACCCGCGTTAATATCGATCGCTACTTTGCCATTTTTGATCAAACTGAAACCCTGCCCCCTCAGCCATTGCCCCGACGGTCACAATCAGGGTTTTGGCCCGCCAATTCGCCAGAATCAACGACAGAAGCTGACCCTGACGCCGAAACTGATGCTGAAACCGACGGGCCAGCCGCAACCGGTGACGGCAAGGTGTTTAGCCTCAAGCCCTACATCCGGGATCCAGCCAGCCCGCCCCTCGGTCAACCTGACCTAACCAAAGCCAGCCGGGCTTTGCAAGAACTCCAAACTCAGCTCGAAGTCCTGCCCCAGTCCGCCGCTGTACCGCTCTCAATGCGATTCCCCAATCCCCTGCCTGACCCCACCGCCGCTACCGGACTTAAATCCCTCAATCCCTGGAATCGTCGTCTGCGGATGCTGCTGCCCGTGACGGCAACGCTGCTGAGCTTGTCGTTGGGCCTACGCTATACCCAAATTTCTCCGCTGTCCTGTGCTCAGGTGCCCGGTTGTCAAGGCACTGTCCACGCCTTATCGGCAATGGGAGAACGACTATCCGCCTGGCTATCTGGGCCAGGCCACTCGGCGGCATCTTCTGGTGATCCGGTTGGGGCGGCGGCTAGGGTTTCAGGATCAGAACCACTCGCCTATGTTGAAGCTCTAGCTCAGGGTTACCAGGCTGCCCATCTCACCCAAACGGCCCACACCCCAGAGCAATGGCACACCGTGATTGAGCATTGGCAAGCTGCGATCGCACAGCTTGAAACCCTCACCACTTCTGACGAAGCCCAGGACAAAGTTGCGGCCAAGTTAACCGAATATCGCCGCAACCTGGCCTACGCCCAGGGCGAAACCGATCCATTCCGCCAGGCCGTCAATGTGGCCGAACAGGCTGGGATTCTGACTCAAACCGCTGCCACCTCAGCCGACTGGAATGCAGTGATTAGTCACTGGCGCTTTGCCCTGCGGCTAATGGCAGATGTCCCGGACGATAGCCCACACCTCGGGGTTGCCCAGGTCAAAATTGCCGAATATGCCAGTAACTTGACCTACGCCCGCCAAAAACTCAAAACCAGCAGCGAGGAGAGTTAGGGGCATTACTCGTGTATCAACGCAAGGCGGGAAGCATACATCCTGATAGCTCTGTGTCCCCGTCTCAGGTGGTGCCCTTCGACAGGCTCAGGGCGAGCGGTTTCGGCGCGTTCGGGCTGAGCTTGTCGAAGCCCATTACTGACACGACATGTCCCGGCTTAAGTTGATACCCCATTACTCCATTAGCAAGCTGTAGCAGTCTGGTGGCGACTTTGGCCCCTGGAGGGTCAGCATCTCGTATTCACCGCTGTCATAGTCTGCCGTGTAGTAGTAAAGCACCACCGCCCCGTGTTCAGGCCGGTTGTGCTCCACCACCTGCCGACAGCGCGGATCTGACAGCTTGTCCCGCTCTAGGTAGGCAATCTGCGGCCCTTCGATGTGATCGGTAAAGATCACCGCTCCAGGCCCATAGGTGCGATATCCCTGCCAAGACAAGGCCAACACCTGCTGACAAAACTCGGTCAGCCGTCGCAAAACAGCCTGGGGCAAGGGAGAGGGCGTTGCGACCCCGCTCTGCTGAATCAAAATCGACCCTTGGGGCGCGGGGCGGGGCGGGTTGGGATAAACCTGAACGGCATTGACCGGAACCGCGCTGACGGCAGGAGCCCCTTGCTCCACGTCGGGCACCCATTCCAGTAGCTCCCCAGGCTGGCAGCCCAAAATCTGGCAAATCCCCTCTAGACGTTGGGGCGTGAGCCGGGGCATCTCATCGGTTTTGCGCAGGCGGTAGATGGAGTTTTCGGTGATGTCTAGGGCTGCGGCCAGGTCTTTGTTGCGAATCCGCTTGCGGGACATGACTTCGTTTAACTTCCAGCGAATCACAGTCGCCCCCAGCTGGCTTACTGCTCAAGTTTACTATCCCAGGTTGATCTAAGGCTGACTGACAACTTTCTACGTCTCAAGTAGATTTTTCTTCGTTTAGCCTTGACTTTAATCTACGTTAGGCGTAGATTAATAAATGTCAGGACACGGTTGTTCCAGACCACGCCCCGTCCCACTCCTCGATGGGGCTTTCCTCAAACCGCCTGACCGTTCCTGAGACCGTTCCTGAATTGACTGCCGACCTGACTGACGTCTCCAGATTTTTTCGCTTCTCTATTTCACTCATTCGCTTCCGCTAATTCACTAACCCATTTCCTTAATTCATCTTTGAGGTGTTCCCCATGACTGCATTCACTCAAGCTGCTGCTCTTTCGGTTTGTGGGTCTATGGCGCTGGCTCCCCAGGCGCAGCCGGTTCCTCTGCAGCCCGTGGCCCGTCGAGCGTCTTATCGCGCCCCTGCCGCTGCCACCCCTAGATTGCTCAAGATTCGCAACGGCAAAGGGCTAGGCCGCCCCGCCTACTCGGTAGAACAGCGGCTACATGACTTGAAAAATAATCAGGCGGTACTTCAGTTAGAGTCGCTGCGGCTCTCTGAACGCATTAGCGCCAGTCAAGATCGGGGCTCGGGCCGGATTTCTGCCGAAACCGGTCGGGGGTCGGGGCGGTTGCAGGCTCGCGGTCGTTCTGATGATCGTCGAGGCCGGGCTCGCTATGGGGGCGGCGCAACCCCCTCCCATCGCCGGGCCACGTTCAAGCTGCTGGCGGTGGGGCCGCGCCATGCGGTCACCAAACATATCCAGACTCTGCACACCCTGGGCTATGCCAATGTCGATGACTGGAGCCCAGCCCAGCCGGGGCCAAAGCCAGGGGAAGTGACCAGCATTTTGATTCGTCCCTTATCCCGACTGCGGGCGGTTTAACTGTCTGAATTGCCACTGCCAATCTCTGTTGCCAACTCCTGGGCCTGCCGTTATGACCCGAAACCCCGTTATTTCTACTGCTGCGCTGCTGACCCACTACAGCTTTGACCTACAAGGGCAGGGCCTTGAGCGGGTTGTCCATAAGTGGCTGGCGGCTTATCCCAACCGCTGGGTGATGGCAGCAGTTGTGGAGGCGTTGTATCAGGGCCGCTACAAGGTTGACTCGGTGAACCGGATTTTGTCGGCCTGGCAGGCTCGGGGCCAACCCCTGCCGCACTTTGACCATGATTTCGCTGATATTGTCTGCAAAAAACTGCTGCATCCTATGGCCAGCTACGCCCAGTCTCAACCGTCCGATGGTGCTTCTGGTGGGGGACGGGACGGTGCGATCGCACCCTCACTCACCGGACTTCCGGCGGTAAAGCCGCCCCAGCCGCGCCCCTCCCATGTGCCCAATAGCGCCATTCAGCGCCACGCCAAGTTAACCATTCAGCTCCAGGTGCCTGATAGCCAACTGTTTGGCGAGAGACTGTTTGGCGAGAGTTAGAGCGATTCTGTTGCGCGATGAAGCTCTCGATCAAGCGCCCAATAAAGCTTAGGAGACCCTTGCCATGAATCGATTTGTGAATAAGCTACTGGATTTTGTTGGTGGCCCAGAGGTCGAAGAGTACGACTCTGACTACAACGCCCAGGATTACAACGCCCAAGACTACAGCGCACAGAATTACGACCCGCAGGAGTACGGCTACAGCACTTACGAAGCGTCTCCTAACCCTGCTTCCCGCCCCAGTTCTTTTACCTCACCGGCTATGGACGCCCAAGATTATCAGTCTCTTTATCGCGCTGAATATGGTTTTGAGCCGAATAGCGCTCACTCCGGCACCGCCTACTCCAGCAATACCCACTCCGGCAATATCTACAGTCAATCTCCAGTCGCCCCACCGCCCCCCAACTTTGGCCGCAGAAGCGATGACCGGTCGGCCCCGCCCCCAGACAATATTGTCAATCTGCCTGGCTTAGCCCAACAAGGAGCCGAGGTGATGGTGATGGCCCCTACCTATTTTGAGGAAATGCCCGCTGCGATCGCAGCCCTAAAAGCCCGCAAATTAGTCGTGCTGAACCTGACCGCTATGGACAGCGATCAAGCCCAGCGGTCTGTGGACTTCCTGGCTGGGGGAACCTACACCATCGACGGCGACTTAGAGCGCATCGGCGAAAACATCTTCTTATTCACCCCCAACTTCGTCCAAATTCGCGGCCCCCAAACCCCCGCAGAACAAGCCCCCCCAGCCCCAGCCGTAAACCCGGTCCCCCCCCGCAACGGTTGGCAGGCTAGCCCGCCCCCCTGGTCACCCGCCCAAATGCAGGTGGGGTAGTCCTAACCCAGCCCCAAATCGGCCAGACCCACAATGGCCAGACCAACCGGCAGGAACAAACTAGCAGGAGCAGCATGGCAGGGACAGAACTCGTCGGTAACGTCGCTTGGCTGGTCTTTACCTCCCTCTGGAGCAACCGAGGCAAAGCCTTTAGCCGGTTTAACCAGAGCCTGCAGCAGGCGATTTTCCAGGTGTCTCGGCAGTATGCAGACCGCTATGTCGAGCGCCACGGCAACCTCAAGGTGCTGGGGATGCGCCAGCCCATTCCCCTCGATACGCTCTATATCTCGGCCCAGTTCCTGGATGATTTTGGCTCCCTCAGCTTTGACACCGTTGAAGCCCTAGAGGCCCGCTATCGCCAAGGAGGTCGCCGCAGCTTTCAGCCCAGCGCTAGCCAGCGGCTGGACAGCATTCAGGTGGCCAATGAGGCCCAGTTTTTGGCGGTGCTGGGGGGGCCAGGTAGCGGCAAATCTACCTTTTTGCGCAAGGTGGGCCTAGAGGCGCTGCAACGCAGTCAGCCTGGCCCAGAGAGCCTCAGCTTTGACCATGAATGCATTCCGGTTTTCATTGAGCTGAAGCGGTTTCAGTCGCCCAAGATCAATCTGACGCGCCTGATCACCCAAGAGTTTGATACCTGCGGCTTTCCCGATGCCGAGGGCTTTACCACCACGGCCCTGCGCCAAGGTCGGCTGCTGGTGCTGCTGGATGGTTTGGATGAGGTGCCGCCGGAACTGCTGACCTGGGTGCTGCAAGAGACCCAAAACTTTGTCGATCGCCACCAGGGCAATCGCTTTATTATTTCTTGCCGCAGCTCGGTCTATCGCCATAATCTGCGCCGATTTACCGATGTCACCCTGGCGGAGTTTAGCCCCAGTCAAATTCAGCGGTTTATGGACTGTTGGTTTGCCGATGCCCCCCAGCAGGCGGAGGACTGCTGGCAAAAGCTGACCCGCAGTGATTACCAGGCAACGCGGGAACTAGCCCAAACCCCGCTGTTGCTCACCCTGGCCTGTTTGCTATACCAAAAGGCGGGGCAGTTTCCCACCACCCGCACCACCCTGTACGAAAAAGCGCTGCGGGTGCTGTTAGAGGAATGGGCCGGGGAAAAGGGGATTCCCCAAGCGTCGCTCTATCACGGCCTGGATACCAAGCGGAAGGAGCTGCTGTTGGCTGCGATCGCATATCGCAGCTTCTGCCAAAACCGGCTGTTTTTGAGCCGACGAGAGCTGGCGGCGCAAATTGAGCAGGTGCTCGCCGACATGCTGCCCCAGGCGGAGCAAATTGATGGCGACACCGTGCTGAAGCTGATTGAATCCCAACATGGGGTGCTGGTGGAGCGGGCCGAGGGGGTGTATTCCTTTTCCCATTTGGCCATTCAAGAATTTTTGACCGCCCTCTATGTGGTGGACAACCAAGTGGATCTCAGGTCACTACTGCACCAGTCGCTCCACGACAGCCACTGGCACGAAGTCTTCCTCAATATTGCCGGACTGCGCCCGGCCAATCACCTGCTGCTGCACATTGAGCAGCAGCTCCGCCAAGCCGCCCAACCCCACGTGATGCCGCCCAAGGTCTGGCGCTTTCTGGCCTGGGCCAACCAGGTGACCTTAGGCACCCAAACCACTTACCAACCTGCGGTTAAACGCGCCCTAGCCCTGCTGTTAGCCCTAGAGCTGACCCGCGCCTTTGGGCCAAATCGCGCCCGCAGTCAAACCCGGGTGGATGCCCGCCACCTGCGGCAGTTTGCCCTCGCTCTAGACGATCGCATCCCCCTGGGCCAAGCCCTAGACTTTACCCTGGTACGGGCGTTGGACTTAGGGCTAATGGTGGATTTAGCCGTAGATCTTGCCACTAAATTTGATCAGCTGGGAATTTTTGGCAGCCTCTCTTTAACCAGCTTGATTGCCCGCCTCAAGGCATTTAAGCTCAAAGTCCAGCAGCGAAATCCGGGCCGATTTCCCCAGCGATTGTGTCGCGGCTATATCTATCGCCTCTGGCTACAGGCGCTACAACTTGAAGCCCACACTCTTAACTTTGAGGGGGCAGAATTAACGGCCCTAGAACATTATCTGGGGGGGAGTTATCTGCTGGTGCAATGCCGTCAGGCGGCGGTGCAGGTGGCTCTGCCGATCTGGTCAGAGATTGAACAACACTTGCTGGATGTGACAGTAAATATGTCGGCGTTAGACCCCATGAATCCAGGGATGCTGGCCCCGCCAGCCGCTGCCACAGGAGCGGCTCCGGCAGACCCACAGCTCGGGCCAGCCCCGACCCCAACCCGCCCTGAAAATCATTAGAGGTATATTACAGAACAATAGAAACCCCTGTAGATTAAGAAATAATTGTTTAAGAAATCGGTTAAATGTTTGAGAAGAACATTGACTTTGGAGAAGGTTTTGTAGGTTAGATAGTTAGTTGAATAGGCAGGTCTTGATGAGGTGTGATGAAAAAAATCTGGCTCTATACTCTATTATTTCTGGCGCTGCCCGGCGTGGCCCTCGCCCAGGAAGAAGCTGAAGGCGGCGGTTTTGTCGCGAGCTTAGATGCAGGCTTCTCAACGTTTGTGGGCTACATTTTTGATGTTCTGTTTTTTGAAGTTGCGGGTTTCCCGCTAATCGTGCTGTGGCTGATTGGCGGAGCCGTCTTTTTCACCTTGCGGATGGGCTTCATTAACCTCCGAGCCTTTAAACACGCGATTGACGTGGTGCGGGGGCGGTATGACGACCCGGCAGAAGAAGGTGAGGTTTCTCACTTCCAGGCGCTGTCGGCAGCGCTATCCGCCACGGTCGGCCTGGGGAATATTGCCGGGGTTGCGATCGCAATTACCCTGGGCGGCCCAGGGGCAACCCTGTGGATGACCCTGGGCGGATTCTTCGGCATGAGCAGCAAGTTTGTCGAATGCACCTTGGGTCAGAAGTATCGCACTGTCAAGCCGGACGGCACCATTTCCGGTGGGCCGATGCACTACCTAGCTGAGGGCTTGGCCGAAAAAGGTCAGGCCACCTTGGGTAAGGTGCTGTCGATCATGTTTTGCTTTTTGGCGATTTGCGGCACCTTTGGCGGGGCCAGCATGTTCCAGTCCAACCAGTCCTTTGGCGCGGTCTCTAACGTGATCGACATCCCGGGCTGGCTCTACGGTCTGATTCTGGTCACCCTGGTTGCCCTGGTGATTATTGGCGGCATTCAGCGGATCGGTATGGTGGCTGGCACAATTGTGCCGGTGATGTGCCTAGTCTACGTGGCGGCTTCTCTGTGGATTTTGCTAGTCAATGTGACCGAAATCCCGGCGGCCTTTGGCACTATTTTCTCCCAAGCCTTTAGCCCAGAAGCGGTTGGCGGTGGTTTTGTTGGGGTGATGGTTCAGGGCTTCCGGCGGTCGGCGTTCTCTAACGAGGCCGGGATTGGCTCGGCTGCGATCGCCCACTCAGCAGCTCGAACCGAAGAACCGGTGCGCGAAGGCATCGTGGCGCTGCTAGAGCCGTTCATCGACACCATCGTGGTCTGCAACATGACTGCCCTGGTGATTGTGATCACCGGCGTTTATGCCAACCCCGAATTTGCGGAGTTGGGTGGGGCTGAGTTGACCTCCGTGGCCTATGGCACGGTGATTGGCTGGTTCCCGGCCCTGCTGGCGATTTCGGTGTTTTTCTTCGCCTTCTCCACCATGATTTCTTGGGGATATTACGGCGAGCGGTCTTGGGGTTACCTGTTTGGCGATCGCAGCTTGATTATCTACAAGGTGCTGTTCTTAATGGCGATCTTCATTGGCTCGATTGCCAACCCAGCTTCAGTGATTGACTTCAGCGACGGCATGTTGCTGGCCATGGCCTTCCCCAACCTGTTCGGCGCTTACTTCTTGGCAGGTGATGTGGCTCGGGATCTCAATGGCTACATGAAGCGCTTGAACCGAGGCCAGATGCCTACCTTCGCTGAACGTCAGCAGCAAATGCAGGTGTAGGCGACAGTAAGGTCTCTTTCACTTAGGTTTAGCTCAGCACCCCAACCGGGGTGCTTTTTTTATAGCGGCCAGGGAGAGCGGCCAGAGAGAGCGGCCAGGGAGATTAGTTCAAGTTGGGGTTAACTGACGGGTCTTTATAGGGGCGGTGATCGAGGCGGATGGCTTGCTCTAGGGCGGCTTTTTCCTGGGCACGCTGGGCGTAGGGTTGCAGGTGGTTCGGGGTGCAGCCGCTGAGGAGGGCTAACCCGTCTAGGGTCATGCCGCGCATCAACATTTCAACCCGCCAAGTGTGCTGGGCTTGTTCAATCTGGGGCGGCTGGCCCGATGGTGTGGTTACGCTTGCAGTCAGGGTTTGCCAGGTCTGGCGAATCTGGGTCGGGCTGGCGGCGGCTTGCGTGCCGGGGGCCAGAAACAGGGCCGGGTGGTCATCTTTGCGGCTTTTGAGCCACTGGGTCAGGGGGTTTTTGGTGTAGGAACCGTAGCGATAGCCCATAATCCACTGATTCAGCGGCACCTGGCGGGGGCGCTGTCCCGGAATTTGCAGCAGGTGCTGCTGGTTATCGCGGATGGAGTGAATGCGGGTGAGTTGGGCCACTTCGTTCGGGCTGAGGCCAGCCCCAAACAAGACATACATCAGGGCATAGTCTTGGAGGCTGGAGCGGCGAGCCTGTTGCAGCAGGGTTCGCACCAGGGGGCTTGGCAGATCCATCACCGCCGTTGACCGGGTTTGGGTGGTGAGGGCGCTGCTGGTTGCGGCTGGGGTGTCCGTCTCTGATTCCACCAGGACGCACCAGTCCACTAAGGAATCGATGAAGTGGTTGCGATCGCGCCACAGTTGATGAAACTCGGTGGTGAACTCCATCACGGAATAGCCCAACAGCAGCACGTTGATTAACCCCGCCAGCTGATCGGGGGGTAAGCGGCTGACCACCTGTTCTCGGGCCATCATCGCGGAGAGGTACTGGGCGGTGTAGCTCTGCATCTGGGCCAGCCAGCGGCCAATGGCTTGGCGGTTCTCGACCGGGTACTGACCGGCTTCTCCGACTAGGGAGCGGACAAACTCAGGGATTTGGGCCAGGGCACTGAGATAGCCGTCGGCATAGGCCCGCAGCCCTGGGGCGAACCCCTGGACTTGTTCGGCCTGCTGGCCCAGCACTCGCCCCAGTTGGGTAAAGACTTCAGCTTCTTCAATAACGGCTAAGAGCAAGCCGTGCTTGCTGCCAAAATGCCGAAACAACGTCACCTCATTCACCTGGGCCAGATCGGCAATCTGGCGGGTGGTTGTTTCCGCAACTCCTCTCTCCGTAAAGAGTTTCAGCGCGGCTGTGACAAGGCGTTGGCGGGCAGATTTACGTTGAGGAGACATTCTTTTGCAAGTTTTACTTGCATTCTAACCCCTGACTTGTTAGGGTGTAATTGCAAGCGACACTTGCATCTCGATTTCAGGGAACGCTTCCCCTGCAGCCCGCTCGTCCAGCATTCCCTAGATTTCTCTGGAATCGCCAATCGATCACACTTTTTTCAGATCCGCAAGTTTCCAGCCCGCAAGTTTCGCAAGCGTCAAATCTAAGCGTTTCCCGTTTCTGTTTCACGTCTAAATCTGTTTCACGTCTAAAACCTTTACCCGGTTGTAATCCTTATGAGCATGACTGCGATTCGGTCTTTCCCTAATCCGGCTTCTGGCGAAAAGCTCAAGCTAGATATTGCCCCTGTGGCCTTTTTTGCGATTGTCCATGCGATCGCACTCCTAGCCCCCTGGTTTTTCTCTTGGTCGGCCTTGGGCGCTGCCGTCTTTTTGCACTGGTTGTTTGGCAGCATCGGCATCTGCCTGGGCTATCACCGCCTGCTGACCCATCGCAGTTTGCATGTTCCCCGCTGGTTAGAGTACGTCCTGGCCACCATTGGGGCGGGCGCAATTCAGGGCGGGCCAATCTTTTGGGTGTCGGGTCACCGGCAGCACCACCTCCATGCCGAGGATCCGTTCAATGACCCCTATGCCGCCAGTCGCGGCTTCTGGTGGAGTCACTGGCTGTGGATTTTCTATCCCCAAAAGCAGTTCTTTGACAGCAATGTCTACAAGAAATTTGCCCCAGACCTCGCCCGCGACCCCTACTACAACTGGCTTGATCGCTACTTTTTGCTGCTACAACTGCCGGTTGCGATCGCACTTTATGCCCTAGGCGGTTGGTCCTTCGTGATCTACGGTGTGTTTGTCCGGGCCGTTGTGCTGTGGCACACCACCTGGCTGATCAACTCTGCCACTCATGCAGTCGGTCGGCGACGCTATGAAGTGGCTGATGGCTCCCGGAACCTGTGGTGGGCGGCTTTGCTGACCTACGGCGAAGGCTGGCACAATAATCACCACGCCTTCCCCAACGTGGCCCCGGCCACCCGACGCTGGTGGGAACTCGACATGACCTGGTGGGCAATTCTAGCCCTAGAAAAAGTGGGTCTGGCTAAGCGGGTGATTCGCCCCAAAGCTGACCAGCGCTAGTTCCCCAAACCCGGCGTCAAGTCATCTCCCCTCGCCCCTTCCGCCAACCCGGCAGAAGGGGTGTTGGGGTACTTTTGCTGGGGGATTTTGCTGGGGGATTTGTCTAAATCTGCTCGAATTGTTGCCCCCTGATTGTTGCTACCAGAGAGTCAAAGCCCGTGGAGATTCAAACTCACACTCAGTCCGTCGGCGACCTGACGTGGTTTTACCGGCAAGTTGAACC
>PXDR01000287.1 GCA_003566335.1 Cyanobacteria bacterium T3Sed10_344R1 | reverse complement strand
TGAGGCTGTCGATGCCGTCCCGCACCGGATTAATCCGAATCTTGCAGGTGCCGCTATAGGCCCGATTCGGAATATCTAAATCCAAATCTAGGGCAATGTGCTCCACCTGTCCCGGACGGTCGGGGCTGTAGTGCGGATGGGCACCGGGTAGCTCAAAACTGGGGACGGGGCTTTTTTCTGTGTCGAGCCGATAGGTCTGGAGGGCACTCATGGGCAGGCAGATCTCTAACTATTCAATGGGTATCTCTCTAGCTTAATCAGCTTTACCAGTGACGGCGTGCTTCCTGCTAATTCAAAGTCGGAGACCTCAGCCGGAGACCTCCGAGGTTTTCAAACCTCGGAGGTCTTAATTGGGTCAAATTTGTTCTGGCAAACCAAGGTGGATTGCGGCTCTCTTATGCTTGTAGAGTTCCTAGATCTTTGACGTCGATGACCCTGGATGAACTGCGAACTCACTTACTGGCCCTAACTCCGGCGGAAAAGGCTGAAGTTGTTCACCTCCTGGTGCAAAGCTTGGGCAATGTTTGGCCGGGGGTTGAAAAGACTTCAGGCGTTGTCGGGGGAGATGCTTGCATTGTCGGTACTCGTATTCCTGTGTGGGATTTGGTTCAGTACCGCCACATGGGTGCGTCCGATGCCAAGATTTTGGAAGCTTACCCTCAGCTAACGGCGACCCATTTGGCCCAGGCTTGGAGATATGCAGAGGCCCATCCTGAGGAAATCCAGCAGGCCATTGAGCAAAATGAGGCGGCCTGAGCGTGATCCGTCTATATGCCGATGAGCAGTTTCCTTTCCCGGTTGTCCAACGGTTGTGGATGCTTGGGTATGACATTCTTACTGCCCAGGAGGCAGGGCAGGCCAATCAAAGAATTCCTGATGATCAGGTTTTGAGCTTTGCAACGGTAAGGAAGCGAGCTGTCATTACTCAGAACCGTCGAGATTTTATCCGGCTCCATTAGCAACACCCGACCCATGAAGGGATCGTGGTCTGCTCCAAAAATATTGACTGGGATGCCTTTACAGCCAGGATTCATCAAGGCTTAGCAGATCGTGAGGCGATCGCAGACGAATTGATCCGCATTACCAAGTAGCTGTTGCTGGAGTCTCCTACGTGGGGCAGTTGCAGGAAATGCTTCGCCAGTTCCTTAACCTGGTGCTATTGGCTATTGGCTGATCTTGGGCTGTTGGCTGTGGCTTAGCAGAACTTTTTGGCTTGTGCAAGGGTTTGGGGCAAAAAAGGTCGGTTTTCTTCAACTGCCCTGAAGGCGTTGTTAGGGTCTGAGCCATGGCCGGGTTGCCGCTGCGGTGACTCGGGCAAGACGGTGGCTGTGTGCACCAGTCGCCTATCCCTGCTTGACCCATTTATGCCAAGAATTTTGGAGGCACAGCCCACATGGCAATTTCTAACTGCAATAACTGTGAATATCACGCGGCTGAGACTTGCAGCCAAAACCCTGACTATGCCCAGGCGTTTCAATCTTTGGGTAACTTGCCGGAGCAGGCCCATGCTTGGGTCGGGGCGCGGCTAGAGTCTTGCCCGCATTGGCAACTGAGCTATGACGAAGAACTGCTGACGGCTCCGGTGCAGCTTCCCCGACGGATTTGGCGGATTTTGGCGGCCCAAACCAATGGGTTGACGCCTCTGGCTCTGGTGGCCCAAGACCTGTTGGCTGACCGGATGATCGCTGTCGCTGAGACTGCTGAGGTAGCTGAGGCCGCTATCGGGGCTGAATCGGCCCAACTGGATGAGCCCAGCCTTTCGGCGATCGCACCCAGCGATTTAGCAGAAACGGCAACAGCCGCAGATCTAGAGGCTCTCGAAAATCTAGAACCAGCTGGAGATCTAGACCAAGCCGAGACCTTAACGGCGGCTGAGGCGTTAGAGGATCTGGCTGAAGATCTAGAGAATTCCGCAACCGCTGAGGACTTGGAGGACTTGGCAGATCCCTTAGCGACGGATGAAGCAGACTCTCTGACTGAGGGGGAAGATCAAGCCCCCACAGATGTCGAGGCTGCGATCGCACCGCCCCCAACCGAACAAGACAGCATCACGGGATTCTTTGAGCCTTCAACACCTGAACTCCAATCGCCTGAACCCCAAATGCCTAAACCTCAGACCTCTGAACCTCAAACCTCTGAACCTCAGACGTTTGAGGGCACCCCGGTCACAGCCGGGCAGCAGATGAGCGAGGCTGACTTAGAAGTTGCGATCGCATCCTTTCTCCACGGTATTGCCGACGGCGAGAGCATGATGGCTTTAGAGGAAACCCGAGCCGATAGTTCTCGGGGGTCAGGCCGGATTAGCAGCCAACAGGGTGCGTCCGCCATTTCATTGCCAGACTTTCGCCACTGGCCCGGCCTATAGGCTTAGCTAAACCATCGGGTTTCACCTTCTTGGCTAAATGCTTAGGGGGTGAAACCCCTATTTACGAATTAAATTATTGTCTATCAGCTCAAACCAGGTTTGATTTCAGTCGGTCTTTAGTTGATCGGGTGCATCTCAATTTGGCGAGTAGTCGATATGTACTTGTCTAATTTTGGGCGTCAGCGGTTAAGCTACCTCCCATAGCTACCCCCTGATTCAGATG
>PXDR01000403.1 GCA_003566335.1 Cyanobacteria bacterium T3Sed10_344R1 | reverse complement strand
GCTAGATGTCAACGATCGAGAAGCCGTCAGCCGCTATTTTTGGCAACAGATGCAGGTGTATGACCTCCACTACATTGGCTTTGGCCTAGAAACCGGGGCCGGAGGCGGGGCGGGGCGCTACAACCCTGATTTCATCACGATTGATGATTGGGATGGTCAGCCGGTAGACAACTGGCAAAGCTACGCCACGGATGACCAGGGCAACCGCACTGAGCTGGTTGATACCCTGACCTGGAATAATTTTGAAGAAGATTGGTATACCGGACCAATCGCAGCAGGGGGGCCGGTCTGGTCGCCTGTGGTCACGATTAACTATCCGGACTTTCCCTATGTGGCGGTGTCGGCCAGTCGGCCTATCTACGACGAGAATGATCAGCTGTTGGGTATGGTGGCTGCTGATGTTCACCTGCTGAGCTTGAGCGAATTCCTGGGGGAACTAGAGGCCAGTCAACAGGGCTCGGTTTTCATCCTAGAGCGGGACGGGCTGCTGCTGGCAAAGTCCGGAGATGAGCCGCCTTTTCTGGTGGAAGAAGATGGGGATATCCAGCGAGTCGCGGCAACTGAGAGTACGGACGCGATGGTGCAGGCCGTTTCTCAGCAGTTGCAGGATCGCTTTGGTGAGTTTGGCCAGATTGAAACTGGGCAGATGCTGCAGCTAGATTTGGCGGAGGAGCCCCACTATGTCAATGTCACCCCGTGGCAGGATGAGTTTGGCCTGGACTGGCTGGTGGTGGTGGGGGGGCCGGAGAGTGCGTTTATGGCGCAAATCAACGCCAATACCCGCACGACGGTGTTGCTTTGTCTGCTGGCGTTGGCGGTGACTACGGTGTTGGGCATTTTAACGGCGCAGCGAATTAGCCAGCCGATTACCCAGCTGAGTTGGGCCACTGATCGCTTGGCGAAGGGCGACCTGAGTCAGCGGCTCTCTGAAGGCAATATCAAAGAAATGAATGTGCTGACTCGGGCCTTTAACTCGATGGCGCAGCAGCTCCAGAAATCTTTTCAGACATTGGCCAAGAATAATGAGCTGCTAGAGAGTCGAGTCGAGGAGCGTACCGCAGAACTGCAACAAACCCTGGCGGAGCTGCAGCAGACTCAGATGCAGATGGTGCAGAGTGAAAAAATGTCGAGCCTGGGACAGCTAGTGGCGGGGGTAGCCCATGAAATCAATAATCCGGTGAATTTCATTCACGGTAACCTCAGCCACACGGCAGAGTATAGCCACGATTTGCTGGCGTTGGTGAGCCTATATCAACAGCGCTACCCTGAGCCGGATGCCGAGATTCAGGCAGAAATCGAGGAAATTGACCTGGACTTTATGCGTCAGGATTTGCCCAAGATTCTGGCCTCGATGAAGGTGGGCACGGAGCGGATTCGCCAGATTGTGCTGTCGTTGCGCAATTTCTCGCGGGTTGATGAGGCGGAAATCAAGCCGGTGAGTCTGCACGATGGCCTCGACAGCACCCTGATGATTTTGCAGCATCGGCTGAAGGCAAATTCTCAGCGACCGGAGATTCAGCTGGTGAAGCATTACGGCAAGTTGCCCTTGGTGGAATGCTATGCCGGGCCGATGAATCAGGTGTTTATGAACATCTTGACCAATGCCATTGATGCGGTGGAAGAGAAATATACGGCGCTGCACGCTAAGTCTGCTGTGCATGGCGCAAAAGATCTGCCGCCCTATGTGCCAACCCTAGAAATTCGCACCCGCACTTTGGGGGCTAAGACGGTAGAAATTGCGATCGCAGACAATGGCAACGGCATTCCTGAGGCTGTGAAGGCCCGCATTTTCAACCCGTTTTTCACCACTAAACCGGTGGGGAAAGGCACGGGCATGGGCATGTCCATCAGCCACCAAATCGTGACGGAGAAGCACAGCGGTCAAATCGACTGTCACTCCACCCCAGGCCAAGGAACCGAGTTTCGGATCCAGATACCGATACGTCACTAAGTATCTATGGCGTTTTGCCCAATCTGCTCTAGGCCGTTCCCTGCGATGGGTCTGGTGAGAACACGTTCATGGGCGCGATCTCACCAGAGTGCCCTTACCGGTTTACTTGGCGTTTTCGAGCAGTAGTTGACAGCCGCAGGAGAAGGGATTGTCGCTTTCCATTCGCTCGTCGCTGACCACGCGAATCGGCAGATCGCTGTGGTAGATCAGCTGGTCATAGTCCATCAGGGCATTCCACTGGATCACCCCAGTGGGGAAGGGCACGGGCATGGGCATGTCCATCAGTCACCAAATCGTGACGGAGAAGCACAGCGGTCAAATCGACTGTCACTCTACCCCCGGCGAAGGAACGGAGTTTCGGATCCAGATACCAGTACGTCACTAGGTGTCTATGGTGTTTCGCCCAATCCGCTCTAGGCCGTTCCCTGCGATGGGGCTGGTGAGACCCGTTCATGGGCGCGACTCACCAGAGTACCCTCACCGGTTTACTTGGCGTTTTCGAGTAGCAGTTGACAGCCGCAGGAGAAGGGATTGTCGCTTTCCATCCGCTCGTCGCTGACCACGCGAATTGGCAGTCGGAAACTTTCTCCAGGCTGGAAAATCGGCTTTGGGAAGCCTTGAGCCCAAACGAAAACAGTAGCG
>PXDR01000602.1 GCA_003566335.1 Cyanobacteria bacterium T3Sed10_344R1 | reverse complement strand
TGCGTTAGTCTTGGGGCTACGAACACCAGTAGTTGACTCTATGACTCCCCAGGATGCTGAACGGATTGAGCGCTTCATCAAAAAGTGGCAAAGCTCTGGGGGCAATGAGCGGGCCAATTATCAAGGGTTCTTCCTAGATATGTGCGAAGCCCTGGGGGTCGATGGCCCACCGCCCAAGGGCAATGTGGAGAATGACCCTTACTGCTTTGACAAGGACATCAAGGTTTATCACCCCAGCGGCAAGGTCACCCCCGGCTACATCGACTTCTATAAGGCTGACCACTTCATCATTGAGGCCAAACAGGGCAGCACTCAGACGGGGAAGGGCACCGCAAAACGGGGTACCCCTTCCTACCTGAAGGCGATGGAAAAGGCGTTTGTGCAGGCGATCGCATATACCCGCAACGTCCCCACTAAGCCGCCCTTCCTACTTACCTGCGACATCGGCAGTCACTTCGAGCTGTGGCTGGGCTTCAACGGGGACTATGGCGGCTACGCAGCCCGGCAAGATATTGAGCTGAAAGCGTTACAGCGGCCTGAAGTCTTTGACCTGTTCGTAGACATCTTCACCAATCCCCAGGCCCGAGACCCCGAGAAGATTGCGGCCCGGGTGACGCGAGAGGTGGCTGCTGACTTAGCGGAGCTGACCAAAACCTTAGAAGGCCAGCATGACCCCCAGGAGGTGGCCCTGTTCCTGATGCGCTGCATCTTCACCATGTTTGCCGAAGATGTGGGCCTGTTGAAAGAGCAGCTATTCACCGATGCGCTCAAGACTCGCTGGCTCGGGAATCCCAAGAGCTTTAAGCCAGAGGTCGGAGCCCTATGGCAGGCCATGAACGAGGGGGGCAGATTTGGCTACAACCAACTGCTGCGGTTTAACGGGGGCTTGTTTGCTGAGCCCTTGGCCTTTGACCTGTCTGCCGAGCAGTTGGGGATTTTGCTGGCCGCAGCAGAGCGAGACTGGCAGAACGTAGAACCCGCCATCTTCGGCACATTGCTAGAGCGGGCGCTGGACACCAAAGAGCGCAGCAAGCTCGGTGCCCACTACACGCCGCGATCCTATGTTGAGCGGTTGGTGCGTCCGGTGGTGATGGAACCATTGCAGGCTCAATGGGTGGTGGTGCAGGGGGAGGCCAAGCAGCAGTTAGGCGATGACCTAGAGCCGAAGCCCAGCCAAAAGAAGAAGGCGATCGCAACCCTAGAAGCCTTTCTCACGGAGCTGCGGCAGACGCGCATCCTTGACCCGGCCTGTGGGACGGGCAACTTCTTGTATGTGACGTTGGACTTGATCAAGCAGCTAGAGTCGGAGGTGCTGAAGCGCCTGGAGGATGTCACCGGGCAGGCCCAGATCCGGCTTGATATTGCCCAGGTGAACCCGGCACAGTTTTTGGGCATTGAGATTAACCCCCGAGCCGCTGCGATCGCAGACCTGGTGATCTGGATTGGCTATCTGCAATGGCACTTCAGGCGCTTTGGCGACTTGCCCCCGGTGGAGCCGGTGCTGAGGGAATATCACAACATTGAATGCCGGGATGCGGTGCTGGCCTATGACGGCAAGGAGGAGGACATCGACCCGGCCACGGGGCAGGTGCGGACGCGGTGGGGCGGGCGCAAGATGCGGCATCCGGTGACGGGGGAGGAAGTACCTGACCCGACGGATCAGATTCCGATTTATCGGTACTTGAACCCTCGGCCTGCGGAGTGGCCAGAGGCGGATTATGTGGTGTCAAATCCGCCTTTTATTGGTGATAAGAAGATGCGGAGTGCTCTAGGCGATGGCTATGTGCAAATTTTGAGGGCAACATATCGTGATGTCCCAGAAATGTGTGACTACGTTATGTATTGGTGGGATCTTGCTGCAAAGTCAACAATAAATCAACGATACAAGCGACTCGGATTTATTACGACAAACAGTATTAAGCAAACCTTTAATCGGAGAGTTTTGCAAAACTATTTGACTGGGAAAAAACAAGTTAAAATATTTTTTGCAATTCCAGATCATCCCTGGGTTGATACCGATAGCTCAGCGGCAGTGAGAATCGCTATGACTGGTTTTGAACTTCCTCAAAACTCAATCACTACTATTGCGAAACTGGGAAACGTAATTTCGGAAAATCAAGCAGATACCCCTGAAAATGAAGCTGAACAGATTGAAATTTCATGGCAAAGTGCTAGCAAGATTTTTAGTGATCTCCGATATGGAGTTGATGTTGCTTCTACAATTCCGTTAAAGTCTAACCAGGACATTATCAGTGTTGGAGTCGCACTTCATGGACTGGGCTTTGTACTGCCTGAAGAAACAGCATTAAGCTGGATTCATCAAAACCCTAAACTAAAAGAGGTCGTTAGACAAACTTTGAATGGCCGAGACTTAACTGATCATCCAAGAATGCAATTTGTAATTGACTTTTTTGGCAAAGAGTTGGATGAGTTAAAAGGTTATCAACTACCTTATCAATGGGTGCTTGAAAAGGTTTTCCCAGTGCGAAAAACTAACAACAGAAAATCATATCGAGAATTCTGGTGGCTCTTTGGAGAACCCCGCCCAAAGTTGAGAAAATCTCTTGAAGGAACTCAAAGGTACATTGTCACCCCAT
>PXDR01000254.1 GCA_003566335.1 Cyanobacteria bacterium T3Sed10_344R1 | reverse complement strand
TCTTCGGCTGCTGGACCTCTGCTAGCCGTCAGGCCGTGCTGCCCGTGTTTGAATCTCGGGAGCACATGCTCTGGTACCCGGTGCAGTACGAGGGCCAGGAATGTTCTCAGAACATCTTTTACACTGGCGCAGCCCCGAACCAGCAGATTGAGCCTGCTGTGGACTGGCTGCTAGAGAACGAAGGTACTGAGTTCTTCCTAGTCGGGTCGGACTACGTGTTCCCCCGCACCGCCAACACCATCATCAAAGCCCAGCTCGAAGAAAATGGCGGCACCGTGGTTGGGGAAGACTATCTGCCCCTGGGCAACACCGAAGTCACCCCAATCATCGCCCGCATCCGGGCAGCCCTGCCCGAAGGCGGCGTCATCTTCAACAGCCTCAACGGCGACAGCAACGTGGCCTTCTTCACCCAGCTTCAAGGGGCTGGCATGACTCCAGAAGATTACCCGGTGATGTCAGTCAGCGTGGCTGAGGAAGAAGTCCGGCAGATCGGCCCTGAGTTCTTAGTGGGTCACTACGCCTCTTGGAACTACTTCATGACGGCGGAATCTCCGGAAAACGAGACCTGGGTGGAAAACTTCAAGGCTGAGTACGGCGAAGATCGCGTCACCAACGACCCGATGGAAGCGGCCTACATCATGGTTTACCTGTGGAAGCAGGCCGTGGAAGAAGCCGGTACCTTTGACATCCCCGCAGTGCGCGAAGCGGCCTATGGTCAGACCTTCGACGCACCTGGCGGCACCGTCACCATGAACCCCAACCACCACCTGTCCAAGGTCGTGCGGATTGGCCAAGTGCGGGAAGACGGTCAGTTCGACATCCTCTCAGAAACTGACGGCCCCATTGATCCATTGCCCTGGAACCAGTTCGTCGAAGAAACCAAGGGCCTAGGCTGCGACTGGTCTGATCCTGAAAAGGGTGGACGTTACGAAGTCTAAGGCGACGGCTGAGCAAACGAGGGCGGCAACCATCGGGCCTTCCCCAACGGAACACCCCCTCTAGGCTCGGTCATTGTTGGTGCTGACCAGTTCTGAAATACTCGGCTGAACCACCCCAGCGCACGCAGGTTTCTGTCGTGCGCTTTGGGTTGGATGGTTATTGACAGCCGAGGGAGCCATATCCGATAGAGCGCCCTAGCGACTCACCAACAGCCAACAGCTAATAGCCAACAGCCAACAGCTTTAGCGCAGCCATGCCCGATAGGGCCTTATAGCTCAAGAACAACGAGGACTTGCCGGTGCTAGAAGGATTTATCAGCGGCCTATTCAACGGCATCAGCATTGGAGCCGTTTTGCTGATTGCGGCCTTGGGCCTAGCCATTGTGTTTGGTCTGATGGGGGTGATCAACCTGGCCCACGGTGAACTGATGATGCTCGGGGCTTACACCACTTATGTGGTGCAGAACAGCTTTCGGGACTTTGAAGCGATTCGCGGGCTGTATGTGTTTGCAGCCCTGCCCCTGGCGTTTATTGTGGCGGCCCTGGCGGGGCTGGTGCTGGAAAAGGGGGTGATTCGCTACCTCTATGGCCGACCGCTGGAAACGTTGCTGGCCACCTGGGGCGTCAGCCTGATTTTGCGTCAGTTTGTCCGCAGTGTGAGCTGGCCTTTGACCCTGGGAACGGTGATTTTTTGTCTGCTGTTTTTTGGCGGACGCTGGCTGCTGCATCGATTTCGACCCCAGGTACCGAAGTGGATGACGATCCTGACTTTGGTGCTGTCGGGTGCGATCGCACTCTTTTCGGGCCAGATCCTCAATCAACAGGGCGGCGACTTCAGCCGTCCCTGGTTTGGCCCCCGCAACATTGACGTAACGCCCCCCGCCTGGATGCGAACAGGCATTAACATCACGACCGGGATTCAGCTGCCCTATACCCGGCTGTTTATCATTGCCTTGACGATTCTGTGTCTGATTGGGGTGTACTGGTTCCTCCAGCGCTCCGCCTGGGGTCTGCGAATTCGTTCCGTCACCCAAAACCGCAGCATGAGCGCCTGCTTGGGCATTCCCACCGAGCGGGTAGACGCCATCACCTTTGCCCTGGGGTCAGGCTTGGCCGGAGTGGCCGGGTTTGCCGTCGCTATGCTGGGTTCTGTCGGCCCCAATCTGGGCACCAACTACATTGTTGATGCCTTCATGGTCGTGGTAGTGGGCGGCGTCGGAAAGATGGTGGGCACCATCGTTGCCGCCCTCGGCATTGGCATCGTCACTTACTTGGTCGGCTCGGGCACCTTCTCGCTGTTGCTCATGCCCTATGAGTCTTTGCAGCCCGTGAATGACTTTTTTATGTTTTTTGCCAGCACCAGTATGGCCAAGGTGATGGTGTTTGCCTTGATTATTCTGTTCCTGCAAATTCGCCCTGCGGGTCTTTTCCCGCAAAAGGGCCGAGCGGTCGATCTATAAAGCTGGCGCTGTTGACGCTGTAACTCAGTGAGGTCACAGTGCTTGAAGTCACAGTACTTGAGCAACAGCACTTAAACGAAACGAATAGACCCCGTTCATCTTCCCTGCTTGCCCGTTCTACACCCAGACTTACCGGTACTCTGTCATGACGGTAGACACCCTTCGCTCTCCCACCGCTAAGGCTAAGGCCCAACGGCGG
>PXDR01000309.1 GCA_003566335.1 Cyanobacteria bacterium T3Sed10_344R1 | reverse complement strand
CTGGGTTACGTTCGGCGGCCAGGCTTTGGCCTGGGGATCAATGACGCCGGGGACTTGCCAGCGGAGATGGGGGCCGGTGTCGATGGTTAAGGGTTGCGATCGCAACACCCGCTGCCCTGGAAAACCCACCAGCCGCAGGTAGAGTCCCTGCAATGTCTCGTCTTGGTAACGCTTAAACATCACCAGTTGCCACGCCTGATCGCTGCGATCCCGCAGGCTGTGGTGGGAACGGTAGGTCACCTGCCCGGGCCGCTCTTGATAGGTATGCACCGAAGCTAGCCCCGGTGCGGGCAGTCCTAGTCCCAGAGTCACCACGATTAGACCAGCTCCCAGCCAGGCCCAGAGCCTTTGCCGCACCGTCCCGCTCACAAACCTGCCCAGGCCGAACTTTGCCACCGTCACCTTCCCCAAGAAACTCACCTGTCCCCAGCAACTTACTTCGTGAGCAACTTACTTCGTGGTCATCCAGTTCTCTCCCGCATGGGCCTCCACCCGCAGGGGCACAGCCAACTCCACCGCCGACTCCATCACGCCCACAATCTGCGGTTCTAGAGCAGCCCACTCTTCTGGGGGTAGCTCAAACACCAATTCATCATGCACCTGCATTAGCAGCCGGGCTTGGTAGTCCCGCAGCACTTGGTCGAGCCGAATCATGGCAATTTTAATGATGTCAGCGCTCGATCCTTGAATGGGCGCATTCGCTGCTGCCCGCAGCTGACCGGCATCGTAGCCCCCAGGCCGCAGCTTATCGAGGTTAATTTCTTCAGGGTCAACCCCCTGAAGCTGACGCAGGCTATTGCTGGTGAAGTTGAAGTAGCGCCGCCGTCCCAAAATTGTGGTCACATAGCCCTGGGCAATCGCCTGGCGCTGCATCTGCTGGAGATAGCCAAACACCTTGGGATAGCGCTGGTTGAACCGATCAATAAATGTTTGGGCCTCGCTGCGGCTCACCCCGGCTTCCCGGGCAAAGCGGGAGGCTCCCATGCCGTAGATCACGCCAAAGTTGATCACCTTACCCAGTCGCCGTTCTTCTGAACTGATGTCGTCTTTCTCAAACAGCAGTCGAGCCGTGAGCCGGTGTACATCATCCCCGGTGCGGTAGGCGTCCAGCAGCACGGGCTCGCCGCTGAGGTGGGCCAAAATCCGCAGCTCAATTTGGGAATAGTCGGCTGCCACCAGCCGCCAGCCGTCTTGGGGAATAAACGCTGAGCGAATTTGCCGACTAAAGGCGGTGCGGATTGGGATATTTTGCAGATTCGGGTTGGAGGAAGACAGCCGCCCGGTGGCGGTGACGGCTTGGTTAAAGTCGGCGTGAATCCGCTGCGTATCGGCTCGCACCAACTCTGGCAGGGCATCTACATAGGTGGATTTGAGCTTAGACAGGGTGCGATGCTCCACCATTAAATCCACCACGGGGTGATCTCCCTGGAGTTTTTCTAGGGTGGCGGCGTCGGTTGAGTAGCTGCCGGACTTGTTCTTGCGCGACTTGCGCCGGTCTAGCCCCAGTTTTTCAAACAGCAGTTCGCTCAGTTGTTTGGGCGACGCTAGGTTAAAGGTTTCTCCGGCGGCTTCGTAGGCGGACTGCTCCAGACGGTTCAGATCGATTTCTAGTTGATCCGACAGGGTCTTGAGGTAAGGCTGATTGATTCTCACCCCTTGATATTCCATTTGGGCCAGCACGGGTTCGAGGGGAAGCTCCACCGCCCGGAAGAGGTGATCGAGGTCAGGGTGCTGGCTGAGTTCGGCCTGCAACTTGGGGATCAGGTGATAGGTACCGTAGACATCCATGCCGCAGTATTGGGCCACGGCGGCGATGTCGATGTCAGCAATGGTTTTGCCCTTGGGCACCAGGTCTTTGAAGCTCTGGGCCTGAAGGTTGAGGTAGCGCTGGGACAGGGCGCTGAGGTTGTGGCTGTTCTCTGGCTCCAGCACATAGCTGGCTAGCATGGGGTCAAACACCACCCCAGCCAGGGTGATGCCTTGGCAGCGCAAAATTAGCCGGTCGAACTTGGCGTTTTGCAGGGCTTTGGGATAATCCGGGCTTTCTAAAATTGGTTTTAGCGCCCCGAGCACTTGCTCCAGGGCCAGCTGATTGCCTGCGTGATGTCCGACAGGAATGTAGGCGAGGTCAGTCAGGTCTGGCCCCCAGCAGCAGCCGAGGCCCACCAGTTGAGCATCTCGCGGATCTAGGGCGGTGGTTTCGGTATCCCAGGCAACGGGACGCTGGGGGTCTTGGCACCCTTCCAGGATTTTGACTAGGTCAGCCAGTTGCTCGGCAGTGGTAATAATTTGAGGCCGCAGCGGTAGCGCTTGGGGTGCGTGGGCTTGGGCGTAGTCGGTGTCTTCGGCGGAAAAGAAGTCCAGGTCAGGGTCGAAAGCTGCGGGGCCCGAGGTTGAATCCTCCGTCGGTTGAGCCCCTTGGCCGCCGAAGACTTGCTGTAGCTGGCTGATTTGATTGATGAATTTGCTCAGTTCTAGCTGCTTCAGGGCCGCAGTGACGGCTTCAGCATCAAATCCGGTGAGCTGGCAGCGGTCGATCTCGGTGGGGATAGGCACGTTGAGGTGGATTTGGGCTAGGTATTGAGATGCGATCGCAGCCT
>PXDR01000463.1 GCA_003566335.1 Cyanobacteria bacterium T3Sed10_344R1 | reverse complement strand
CACCAGAGGCCAAGTCGAGGGGGAAGTTGTGAGCATTCCGCTCGTGCATCACTTCCATACCCAGGTTGGCCCGGTTCAGCACATCAGCCCAGGTACCGATGACCCGACCCTGAGAGTCGATGACCGACTGGTTGAAGTTGAACCCGTTCAGGTTGAACGCCATGGTGCTGATGCCCAGAGCGGTGAACCAGATGCCCACCACCGGCCATGCACCCAAGAAGAAGTGCAGAGAACGGCTGTTGTTGAAGCTGGCGTATTGGAAGATCAACCGACCGAAGTAGCCGTGGGCTGCAACGATGTTGTAGGTCTCTTCTTCTTGGCCAAACTTATAGCCGTAGTTCTGAGACTCGGTCTCGGTGGTCTCGCGCACTAGGCTGGAGGTCACCAGTGAACCGTGCATGGCGGAGAACAGCGCCCCCCCAAACACACCGGCCACACCCAACATATGGAAGGGGTGCATCAAGATGTTGTGCTCTGCTTGGAACACAAACATGAAGTTGAACGTACCGGAGATACCCAGAGGCATCCCGTCAGAGAACGAGCCCTGACCGATGGGGTAGATCAAGAACACGGCAGTGGCAGAGGCTAGGGGCGCAGAGTAAGCCACGCAAATCCAGGGACGCATCCCTAGGCGATAGCTCAGTTCCCACTGACGCCCCATGTAGCAGAAGACGCCAATCAGGAAGTGGAAAATCACAAACTGATAGGGGCCGCCGTTGTACAGCCATTCATCTAGAGAGGCTGCATCCCAAATTGGGTACAGGTGAAGACCGATAGCGTTAGAAGACGGAACAACAGCACCAGAGATGATGTTGTTGCCGTACATCAGGGAGCCAGCAACGGGCTCGCGGATGCCGTCGATGTCAACGGGAGGAGCAGCGATAAAGGCAATCACGAAGCAGGTGGTTGCCGCCAGCAGGGTGGGGATCATCAAGACGCCGAACCAGCCAATGTAAAGCCGGTTGTCGGTGCTGGTAATCCACTGGCAAAACCGCTCCCACAGACCCGCAGTATCGCGGGCTTGAAGGGTAGAAGTCATGGTGATAATTGCGAAGTAAACAGCAACAGCAGTGCTGAATCTCGAAATATAGTTTTTAAGTATGGCTAAGGCTAAAGATGCGCTGTAGCGCTTTTCCTGGCCCTTTCAAGCAAATTAAGCCAAGGGAACAAGCGCCACCGAGCAAGAGCCTAACCCTAGCTCAAATTCAGGCAACTGCTTGCCCCTAGCATAAGATCAGTATTTTAAATCGTCAGGAAAGCTAAAAAAAAGTTCTGGCTTCTACATATTTCTAAATTCACATCGGCGAGAGATTAACCGGGGGGCCATTGCAGAGAACGTCCGCCCAAAATATGGAGGTGAAGATGAAACACGGTTTGTCCGCCGTCCTTCCCCGTATTGATCACAACTCGATAGCCTGACTCCGTTAGACCAAGTTGAGCCGCAACGTCTTTCACGGTGATTAACAAGTGACCCAATAGCGCCTTATCTTCTGTCGAAGCCGCCGATAAATCAGTCAGGGGCTTTTTGGGAATGACTAAGACATGGGTCGGGGCTTGCGGATTCACGTCTCGAAAAGCCAGGCATAAGTCATCTTCGTAGAGAATATCTGCCGGAATTTCTCGCCGGATAATCTTGCCAAAAATGGTGTTACCGCTATTTGCTGGGGTCATGGGCACTGCCTTAGTTTTCACCCTGACATTCTACCGATCCAGAGCCTGCCCCTCTGGAGACTTCAGCAGAATTGAAGCTAATTCGATCAGAACTGCTTTGCTCGTACCCCAAGCCCCTCTCCCAAGCCTGGGAAAGGGGCTTTGAGACGCTCCGCCCACAGGGCGAGACTTGACAGACAGCTCAGGTTACTCAAGTCCCAAAGTATCAGCCAGCATCCGCTGGAAAGCGGGTCGCGCAGTTTCAACGGCGTTCTCCAAGTGTGGGTCAGGGTAGAGTTCAGTCATAAACCCCAAATCCAACATAGAAAGCGTAGGTACGCCATCCTCTTCATAAAAGGCCAGATGACCACAGGGCATCATGGCCATGGTGTGTAACCCGGCGGCAACAATATCGCTACCGATGGCGGGATAGCAGATCTTGAGGGCCGTTACATCGCCACCGAGGAGGCCAATCTCAGCTAAAAACAGCCAGTCGTCTTGGCTCTCAGTATATTCGCGCACAAGTTGCGCCGCCGTCGCCGCCGGTTGGTTGAGCTGATAAATGAGGAAGTTATCCGGGGGAGTAGCGATCGCAGCCTCGGTTTGCATATCCGGGTCATACCCCGTTGCCACGGGCAGATCGGCCTGGGCCGAATACTCCGTCCAAGAGCCTTCGTAAACTCGGACATTGGGATAGTCCAGTAGGTGCTTCAGCACCACATAGGGCAAGGTCGCTTCCCGCCCCGTACTGCAGGTGACAATGATAGTGTCTTCAGGGGTAATACCCCGTTCCAGCATCAGGGCTTGAAGCTGATCGCGGGACTTCAGCTGGTGAAGATTATCGTCCCCAATCGTCAGCATCGGCCAGGGAATATTTTTAGCACCGGGGATGTGGCCGTTGCGAATAAAGACATTCTCTTCACCAGCAAATAAAGCTGCCGGACGGGGGTCAATGAACACCACCTCCGCCCCTTCCGTAACGGCCTGCCGCACTTGGTCTAACGTGACTCGAATCGAGTCAGTCATCTGCATCGTAAACGAACCTGGTTCATATTGAGGGAAGGTCTGGCTGACGGGTAACCCCGCTGCCTGATAGCCCTTGAAGCCTCCATCTAGAACCGCTGCCCCATGGCCGCTGCGCTCAAGGAGATAGGCCACCATCGTAGCGCCCAGAATATTCGGCCCATCCGCATAGACGACCACTTGGCTATAATCGTTGACTCCTGCTTGGGAAAATAAGCTGGCAATCTTTTGTGTCTGCCAGTATTGCACCGGTAGCTGACCGTTCGGCCCTCGAAACGTATTGTCAGCTAGGTGTATGGCTCCAGGAATATGGCCGGACATATACTCCAAGGGGTTAGGACGGACATCCAAAACCCGCAAATTAGGCTGATCACCGTGATCGGCTAACCACTGGGGACTGACAACAGTAATGTCGGAACGGCCAGGGCTAGCAGACCAACTTGGCGAGGTCAGTAAGGGCACGACGGTAACTGCGACTAGGGTCAGCACAAAGGCAACCCATCGCCCTTTCCATGAGGTTATTCGAGAAAACATCGATCGGCTCCAACAAAATGCATACAACAAATCCATTTGCTGGGAAGAACGATTTTGGCTAGCTTAGGATAGGTAAGAGGGGCGCGGGGATGTCTATGACCTCCCTATTGGGAGTCATCTATAGCAAGTTCGCCTCAAAACATATCCCGTTCAAGGAGTATCGTTTTTCCCTGGGCAAAGCTCCAGTAGTGGATTTCGACTGGAGGGACAGACTGCCCAACAGCATCGAATCAAGACGGATTAAGCCTAGTGCTAGAGAGGGAGGCGAGTCTTGAAAAAAAATGACCTCGGCTCCATCCTCCCCCTGACAAACCAGGGAGAAGCATTGCAAGTCTCGTTCCTCGTGAACAGCAGAACTACCTTTGTACTAGCTTTGTTCTAGATCTTGATAGGCTGACAAATTCTGAAGCGGCTATGGGCTATGTTTTACTGGCAATACATAATCAGACAACCTCCCCCGAGGTTGCAAGGCTTAGTCTGCCCCTACATTAGTCATTTCCAAACCTTAGGGCAACCAGTTCATCTCTTACAGGTTCCCAATCCCAATATTTACATTGTTATCGGGTTGGAAGAGACCTGTTCTCTGAAAAGCCAGAGGGTATCAGAGAAGTTACAGTCTTTTCTGGTAGATATAAAAACCTTTCCCCTGATTACAGAACACAGTGGAAGACAGTGTTTTATTTTAATTCCGTTGCCGCCTTTATCAGGTTATCAATTTTTTGGGGAAGGCTTGCTTGATTTCACTGAAAAGATTATTCCCCTAGACGATATTTGGGGCAGAAATATCAGTAGGCTGATTGAACAGGTGCAGGAACGATCTTCCTGGGCAGAGCGGTTCTCCATAATTGATCATTTCCTGATGGAGAAGTTTGCTCAGGCCCAGCATGTTTTTTGCCCAGAAATATACTGGGCCTGGCAACAGCTAAAATCTAAAGGTGGTCATATTTCTATTCGAGATATGGCTAAAACAGTCGGTTGGAGCGATCGCCATTTTTCGAAATGCTTTCAGAAGCAGGTTGGCATCACCCCAAAGTTGGCCGCTCGCCAGATTCGGTTTCACGAGACTCTAAAACTCCTGAGAACGTCCCACGGGTATTCCCTTAGTGAGATTGCGATCGCTAGGGGATACGCTGACCAAAGTCACTTTACCCGGGAGTTTCATGCTTTCTCAGGCTGTTCTCCAACAGCGTATCGGAATGCCCATGGGGCTGGTTTGGTCGGTATTTCAGGCTGTACTTTAGCGTGCAGTTCAGTCGTAGATGAACCCCGTCATAACGGGGCATCTAATAATCCTTCCAATCGGCCTTGAGCAGAGCCTTAAGCGCCCTGGGTTGCGGCTTCAGCCGCTGCGCCCTGGGTGGCAATGATGACGAGGGTGATGTTGTCTCTGCCGCCGCGCTGCTTGGCAGAGTTGACTAGGGCATTCGCGGCGGCATCGCAGGCCCGAATCGATTTGAGATGGGAAGCAATCAGCTGATCTGAAAGTTCTTCCGTAAGGCCATCACTGCACAGCAGCAGCCGATCCCCTGGCAGGAGCGACACGGGCTGCACGTCAATCTGGTGCAGGTCTTCTCGTCCTAAACATTGGGACAACACATGTCGCCAAGGATGGCTACGAGACTGGGCCTGGGTTAGTTCTCCGTCGCGGATAGCCCGAGCGACCCAAGTGTGGTCTTCGGTAATTTGGTCTAGCTTCGCCCCGCGCAGGCGATAGAGGCGCGAGTCGCCCACATGGGCACACCAGGGATGGGCTGCATCCCGGAAGATGACCACGACGGCTGTGGTGCCCATGTCAGATCGCTCTGGGTAGGCACTTTGGTCTTTGAGAATATTTTGATTGGCTAGCTTCAGGGCATCGTAAAGCAGTTGCTTGGAGGAGATTTCGCCCGCCCAATGAGTCTCTAAATGCTGATTGATGGTATCGACCGCAATGCGGCTGGCTTCCTGCCCCCCGGCATGGCCTCCCATGCCATCAGCGACGATGAAAAAACGCCCCTCTGGGTCGATGTAGTAGGTGTCCTGATTGCTTGTCCGTAACAGCCCAGGATCCGTTAGACCCGCAAAAAAGCGCTTCATATCGTCGTAACCTACACCGAAATTTTCCACTGGCTAGGACTGGCGCTAGGGAAGTCGGTCGGCCCGAGCTATCCGCATCAACAAACGCACTAGGGCAATGCCTGCTATGGCTGCGATCGCACCAGCCGCTACTGCTAACCAAACATACTCGAAAACCAGCAAAATTGTCGCCGATAACAGGAATGCTCCCACCAGCAGGGTGTAGTTGGTGGCCATATTGACCCCACTCACCCGGCGCAGCATTCGGTCGGTTTCAACCGATCGCACCCTGACCCGAATGTCCCCGCGCTCTAGCTTTTCTAGGGTGTCTTCTAAACGGCGGGGTAAGCCTAAGGCGGTATTGCTGACTTGGGCAGCCTGCCGCCCCAGTTCTCCTAGAATGCTGCTGGAATCGTTGGAATTGCCGTTAGCCATAAGCTGCGTTGCAAAAGGCTTTGCCGCCTCCATAAAGTTGAAATCAGGATCTAGCCCTTTCCCCACCCCTTCTAGGGTGGAAAATGCCCGCATCACAAAGGTAAATGTAGCAGGAAAGCGGAAGGGCTGATCGTATGCGATCGCATAGAGATCATCGCTAATGGCCGTGACGGATTGCTCCTCAAAGGGCTGATCCATCAAGTTATCCAGAATGAACTGGATAGACCGGCGCACTGGCCCCATGTCATCGGTGGCCGCTAGGGCTCCCAGGGCAACCAGGGACTCCATCACCATTTCCCCGTTCCGCTGGGCCACACCAAAGAACGTCTGCATCAGCTTTTCGCGGGTGACCGGCTGCACCTGGCCCATCATGCCGAAGTCGTAGAAAATCAGCGACCCATCCGTGCTGACGGCAATGTTGCCGGGGTGGGGGTCGGCATGGAAAAAGCCGTCGTTGAGCAACTGGTGCAAATAGGCCCGAGCCCCCAGATTAGCCAGGCGACTGCGATCCAGGCCAGCCGCTTCTAGCCCTTCATAATGGCTAATCTTGATGCCCGGCAGGTATTCCAGGGTTAAGACCTTGGGGGACGCATAGCGCCAGTACACCCGAGGCACATTGACCCAATCTTCGCTGCGGAAATTGCGGCGAAAGGTATCGGCGTTGCGGCCTTCATTTAAATAGTCAATTTCTTCCCAGAGGATGCGGCAGCACTCTTCGTAAATGCCCATCCAGTCCCGGCCACGCCCCCACTCCCGATGGCTCTGGAAATAGCGGGCAATGCCTTTGAGAATAGCCAAATCAATTTCAAACAGGCGCTTGAGTCCAGGCCGCTGCACCTTTACCACCACTTCTTCGCCGCTGTTGAGTTGGGCGCGGTGAACTTGCCCCAGACTTGCGGCGGCTAGGGGAATCGGGTCAAAGGTACGGTACAGCTCTGGAATTGGCTTCCCTAGCTCTGCCTGAACAATAGTCTGCACCTGCTCATAGCTAAAAGCAGGCACCTTGTCCTGGAGCTTGGAGAGCTCTTCAACATACTCAGTCGGAAATAAATCGGCCCGCGTCGAGAAAAGCTGGCCGACTTTAATGAACGTTGGCCCTAAGTCCAGCAGAGTTTCGCGAATCCAGACTGCCTGCTTGCGGCGGCGAATTGCCTGCTTTTCTGGGGTAATCTCGCCCCCATACGTCCAGGCTTTGCCGTAGGCCCAGCGGGCACTCAGCAGCTTGAGGACAAAGCTCCAAATATCGACAAACCGGCGGCTGCGAGAATAGCGGCTGCGATTCCAGCGATAGGCTTTGCCGCTATAGCTAGGGTAGTCCTGCTTTGGCGGGGGCTGGGGCGGATTGGGCGGCAACGAAACGACGACAGGCGATGGATTAGCGTCAATGCCCGCCCCATTGCCCGTCCCGTTGGTGATGCCATTGGCTGTGCCAACGCCGACTGCATTCTCTGAAGCGGCCTCTGAAGCGGCAGGATTAATGCTGACTGTCCCCGTAGGATCAGCTGAATCGGCGGTGGCGTCAGTCACTGGGGTGCGCGAATCTCGGGAGAGGGCAGACACTCAAACTCCTCACAAACAATCGGGCTCGTTGATAAACGGTTGGGCATAAGCTTCAGCTGAGTCCCAGCTCAAAGCACTAGGTGCACTGACTAGGGTGAGCAGTCCCTGGTCAAGGCTTAGGGTTCCGCCCTGCTCCCGAACATCAAGGGCAGAATCGGAACGAAGGGTTAGTTGGCAGCCGCACGGTACTGTTGCATCGCCGCCCGCACTTGGGCAATCTCGGCACGCAGGTTGTCGATGGTGGCTTGGAGATCTTCAGGCTCACCCACAGAAGCCCCACCGGGACGAGTTTGACTAGCCATTTGCTGCTCTTGCTCAGCCCGCGCCATCACCTCGTCGGTAAACTGCCGCAGCCGTTCGCGCTGTTCCGCATCAAAGCGGCCTAGCTCGCTCAGACTGTCGGTAATTGTGGCTTCAACCTGCTCTGCGATCGCACTAGCTAGCGCCCGACCGATGAAAAATGACCGCACCATTGGGTTGCTCATGAAATTTTCTTAAGCACGTCTGCAAAAAATTATAACGCGCTCCTCTGTTCCCGCCGCCGTCAATCTGGAGCCGGGCCTAGGTTTCTGGCGGGATTTGAGCCAGATTTGGGCCGACTGTGGCCCCGTTAGCCCAAATCAGACCTTCTCATAAACTGCCTGATAAATGCTGGCAACTGGTTGACCTGGATCTCAACCCACCCCTGATCAACTCAATGCAGATTTCAATGCAGATTCTGGCGCAGATCCCGACGCAGACGATGACCAAGGCTTGGGGCAAATCTAAAATCCACCTCGAATTCTCCAGCACCGGGAATTAAAGTCGGTACACTGAACGTGTTTTCTAAATCGCGGAACGAAAGCAAGGCTTATGGATGCTGCGGCCCTTTGGCAACGTTACCAAAACTGGCTCTACTTCAACGAAGGACTAGGCTTCTACCTCGATATCAGTCGGATTCGCTTCGACGATACTTTCGTTGCCCAAATGGAGCCCAAGTTTGCCAAAGCGTTTGACGACATGGCGGCGTTGGAAGCGGGTGCGATCGCAAACCCCGACGAAGACCGCATGGTCGGCCACTACTGGCTGCGAGACCCTGACCTAGCCCCCACCCCTGAACTGGCGGAAGACGTCACCGGCACCCTGAAAGCGATCGAAGCCTTTGCCAGTCAGGTGCGGACTGGGTCGATCTATCCGCCGGGCCAAGAGCGTTTTACCGACGTTCTCTCCATCGGCATTGGTGGATCTGCGCTGGGGCCGCAGTTTGTCGCCCAAGCCCTGGGGCCAGACTTCCCGCCCTTGAACATCCACTTCATCGACAATACCGATCCCGAAGGCATCGATCGAACCCTAGCCCGCATCGACAACCGCCTCGCCACCACCCTAGTCATCGTCATTTCTAAATCCGGCGGCACCCCTGAAACCCGCAACGGCATGGTGGAAGTGCAACACCACTTCGCCAGCCATGGACTCGACTTCAGCAAGCAAGCAGTCGCCATTACCGGCATTGACAGCAACCTAGACCGCCGGGCCAAATCCGAACAGTGGCTAGCCACCTTTCCCATGCATGACTGGGTAGGGGGCCGCACCTCTGAACTCTCCGCTGTCGGACTACTGCCAGCCGCACTGCAGGGCATCGACATCCGCTCCATCCTAGGGGGAGCCCGAGAAATGGATGCCGCCACCCGAGTGGCTAACCTGCGTCAAAACCCCGCCGCCCTCCTCGCCCTAGCCTGGTACGCCGCCGGTAACGGCAAAGGAGACAAGGACATGGTGATCTTGCCCTACAAAGACAGCCTGCTGCTGTTCAGCCGCTACCTGCAGCAGTTGGTGATGGAGTCCCTCGGCAAAGAAAAAGACCTCGACGGCAACCCGGTCTATCAAGGCATCGCCGTTTACGGCAACAAAGGCTCCACCGACCAGCACGCTTACGTCCAGCAACTGCGGGAGGGGGTGGCTAACTTCTTCGTCACCTTTATTGAGGTGCTGAAAGATCGCGAAGGGCCATCGGTCGAGGTAGAAGCTGGGGTCACTGCTGGCGACTATCTGTTTGGTCTGCTACAGGGCACTCGTCAAGCTCTGTACGACAATGCCCGCGACTCGATCACCTTGACGATTCCTGAAGTCAATGCCCACAACGTCGGCGCGTTGATTGCCCTCTACGAACGAGCAGTGGGGCTGTATGCATCCTTAGTGAACGTCAACGCCTATCACCAGCCTGGGGTCGAAGCAGGCAAAAAGGCAGCCGCCAGTGTGATTAAGACCCAGCTGCAAATTATGCAAGTGCTGCAAGCTGCCAGCGAACCGATGAACTTAGAGGCTCTAGCCAACCGAGTTGGGGCTCCTGAGGACATCGAAACCATCTATAAAATGGTGCGCCATCTGCACAGCAACCAGCGCAGCGTAGCCCTCCACGGCAATCCGGGTGACCCGACGGCTGTGCGAATCTCAGCCCTGTAAGAGACTATCGCCACTGCTTCGGAGACTGTCGGGTGCCGCTAGGCGTAGCCCCAACGTACCGCCCTGCCAGACTATGGCCTATGAGCCCAGGATGAACCTATCCTGGGCTTTGTCATATCAACTTTTACGACAATATTTTGGGTGTTTTAATCGCTAAAAGCATTGCTGGATAAGAGATTCAGCCCTTTTCTAGGTAAATATGATGAGTTGCTGACATATTGATAAAACAGTTAAATTGAATACAGAAAAGAGAAAAACGTTCATCTGAGTCTCGAATCGATGTCTACGCTGGTGCCCTCAAACCTTTTCAGTTAGGGCAGGCTAGACGCAGCTACGACTCAGACGGAAGTAGGGACTCATCCCGAAGGAACGCGCCTCTTGACACCCACACTAGGCGACTTTCGGAGACCACTGTTATGAAACTGACTTATCGCGGCGTTGACTACGACTACAACCCCACAAGCCTAGAGCTGACTGAACAGGAAATCGTTGGCCGTTATCGCGGTCAGGCCGTGACGTTCAAGTATGTTCGTCATGTACCTGTGCCTCAACCGGCGCATCACTTGACCTATCGGGGCGTGCCTTACAGCACAAATACGCAAGGTCAAGTACAACCCGCAGCCCAACCCGCTAGCGAGTCCATCTTTGCTAAGTTGACAGCGGCAAATCGCCCGATCAACCCCATGGCTGATGCTCGCTTGAACATGCTGCGGAGCGCTGCGACAGTGCATCGCGACAATATCCAGCGCAGCTTGCAGCACCGGATGGAAGTTGCCCGCAATCAGGGCAATGAGCGGCTGCTACATCAGCTCGAAGAAGAAATGCATCGGTTCGCCTAATTAAGCAGCCGTATGACTTAAGGCTCGGTAGTTTGAGGTTTGGTGGTGGGGGTGCGATCGCAACTTCCACCTCCCTCAGTCTTCCCTCTTGAGCCCTGAATCTTTGCCCCCTGTTTTCTCAGAAAGCGGGGGGCATTGCTGTTTCAGCCTAGTCAGAAGCTGCTTTAAAGCTCGATACTACAATCAAAGCATTCTGTAGACTGGCTACCCTTAACAGAGAAGCCTTGAGATTACCGTGACAGCATCCCTGCTCAATCTCTCTAACCCCGTCCCTGCCGCCGAACAGCGTTTGGTGCTAGAAGGTATTTCCTGGCAACAGTACGACGCACTGGTTGCCCTCTTCATGAACCAGCTTCCCGCTCTGCGGGTGACTTACCTAGAGGGCACCCTCGAACTCCTGACCACCTCCCCAGAGCATGAACGCCTCAAGAAAGCCATTGCTCGCCTGATCGAAGCCTTTGCCGAAGAACTTGATCTAGATCTCAACGGCTATGGCTCCGCCACCTTTCGCAAAGAAGCCGCTGCCCGTGGTCTAGAACCTGACGAATGCTACTGCTTAGGTGAACTGCACGAGGTACCTGACATCGCCCTAGAGGTTGTCATCACCAGCGGCAGCGTCGATAAGCTAGAGGTCTACAAAGGCTTGGGGGTGCAAGAGGTTTGGTTTTGGCAAAGTCAAAAGCTGAGCCTCTATGGCCTAGTGGATGAAGAAACTGGATATCAGGCATTAGCCACGAGCCAGTGCTTACCCCAGCTGGATGTGTCTCTCCTCAGCCGTTATGTCGAGCGCCCTAGCCAGACTCAGGCTGTGAAAGCCTATCGCCAAGCGGTCAGAGAGCAGCAGCTAGCCTGAAATTTTGAGGTCTGGGTCTTTGGGGCTGCTGCCTTCCGCGTCTAGGAGTCTCGCAAACTCAAAATTTTCACCAAAGCAAAAGGGCCAGCGATTCAGCGCTGGCCCTTTTGAGGCATATGTCTAGACTGATTTAGTCCAAACGTAGCGAGTGACTCCAATGGGCAGAGAGAGGCTCGAACTCTCACGCCCGAAGCCGCCACATTTTGAGTGTGGTGCGTCTACCAATTCCGCCATCCGCCCTTGGTTTTGGTCTCCTGATTATACTGAATATCGCCCCGTTGCAACAAGGTTTGGTAATTTTGGCTGCT
>PXDR01000456.1 GCA_003566335.1 Cyanobacteria bacterium T3Sed10_344R1 | reverse complement strand
TCCTGGCTTTTGGTCTTTTGAAGGAGTGGCTGCGGCCCACATCGTGCTGTCTGGCCTGCTTTTCTTAGCAGCCTGCTGGCACTGGGTCTACTGGGATCTAGAGCTATTCCGTGATCCCCGCACTGGCGAGCCTCGGCTCGACCTGCCCAAGATGTTTGGGATTCACCTGCTGTTGTCCGGGCTGCTGTGCTTCGGCTTCGGCGCGTTTCACCTGACTGGCCTTTGGGGGCCTGGCATGTGGGTGTCTGACCCCTATGGCTTAACGGGGCATGTCCAGGCGGTCGCCCCAGAGTGGGGGCCTGCTGGCTTTAACCCCTTTAACCCAGGGGGCATTGTGGCCCACCACATTGCCGCTGGCATTGTCGGCATTATTGCCGGACTCTTCCACCTGACCGTGCGTCCACCCCAGCGGCTCTACAAGGCCCTGCGGATGGGTAACATCGAGACCGTGCTGTCCAGCAGTATTGCTGCTGTGTTCTTCGCTGCTTTCGTAGTGGCTGGCACCATGTGGTACGGCAATGCCTCCACCCCGATTGAGCTATTTGGCCCCACCCGCTACCAGTGGGATGCTGGCTACTTCACTCAAGAAATTGAGCGTCGGGTTCAGTCCGATGTCGCTGCTGGTCTGTCTTACGAAGAAGCTTGGGGCAACGTTCCCGAGAAACTCGCCTTCTACGACTACGTCGGTAACAGCCCCTCTAAGGGCGGTCTATTCCGCGTGGGGCCGATGGTACAAGGTGACGGCATTGCGGAATACTGGCTCGGCCACCCCGTGTTCAAAGATGGCGAAGGCAACGTGCTGAGCGTGCGTCGTCTGCCTAACTTCTTTGAAACCTTCCCAGTGGTTCTGACTGACAAGAATGGCACCGTCAAGGCTGACATTCCCTTCCGTCGGGCAGAGTCGAAGTACAGCTTTGAGCAGACTGGGGTAACGGCCACCTTCTACGGTGGAGCCTTAGCGGGTCAAACCTTTGACGACCCGGCTCTGGTCAAGCGGTATGCCCGTAAAGCTCAGTTGGGTGAACCCTTTGAGTTCGACCGGGAAACCCTTGGATCTGACGGTGTGTTCCGGTCTAGCCCTCGGGGTTGGTTTACTTACGGTCACGCTGTGTTTGCGCTGCTGTTCTTCTTTGGCCACATCTGGCACGGGTCTCGCACTCTGTTCCGGGATGTGTTCGCTGGGATTGACCCCGAACTCTCTGCTGAGCAGGTGGAATGGGGCTTCTTCCAGAAGGTGGGTGATAAGACCACCCGCAGCGAAAAAGAGTTGGTGTAACGCTGGCTGGGAAATTGGTCTAACTTGGGCCGATATCCCTAGGATTGCCTGACGGCAAAACTTTGGGGGTCGGCCCGGCCCCACTCAAGATTTCAGTTAGACTGTAAACAATTACAGTCTGTAGACTGCAAATAAATCCAAGGAAAAATCATGGAAGCCGTTGCTTACATTTTCATCTTTGCCTGTATTATTGGCACGCTGTTCTTTGCGATCGCATTTCGGGAAGCTCCCCGGATCAGCAAAGACTAACGGGATGTCGCCATTAGAGGGTAAAGTTTCGGCATTAAGTTCTTTACTCTCTCTATAGCTAGCATGTTGTCCTAGGGGCAAGTTAGTTGCTGAAGCTAACTGCCCCTAGTGCTCGTATTAGCCTTGCCTTGTCCCCCGTCTCTTTGGAAGGGTCATCGCCATGCAATGTCCGTTCTGCCAGCATTTCAACAATCGAGTCCTAGAATCTCGCTCTGCCGAATCAGGGCGCAGCATTCGACGACGGCGACAGTGCTTGGCCTGTGAACGTCGCTTCACGACCTATGAACGAATTGAGTACGTTCCGGTAACGGTAATTAAGCGCAATGGCGATCGCGAATCTTTTGACCGCTCAAAAATTTTGCGGGGCATGGTGCGAGCTTGCGAAAAAACCGGCGTTTCTCAACTCACCCTCGAAACCCTAGTAGACGATATCGAAGCCGATTTGCAGCAGCAGGTCTCCCGAGAAGTCGCTAGCGCCGACATTGGTGAACTCACGTTGAAACGCCTGCGACAGCTTAACGAGGTGGCCTACGTCCGGTTTGCCTCGGTCTATCGACAGTTTCAGGGCATTCATGACTTTGCCAACGCCTTAACTCACCTTCAGCATGAGTCTACGGGCATTGATGCCTCAGAAGGTCACCCAGAATCGTCTGCCGAGCAGCCTTATCAGGCAAGAGATCAGGCTCTAGCCCCCAGTTCCCAGGCATAGCCCGTTGAGCCCTTAACTGCCGAGATATTCTCGGTAATTGCGGCGACCATCCCCAGCTACAATCTCACGGCCCTAGGCGTTTAATCTCTCAGGGTTGCTCGACGGTGAGAGCGTTTTTTGTTGGGCGTCGGTTCAACTATCAGCTATAATTATTGATCTTGTGGGGTTAAGGCTCAACCCCTGACGATTTTCAGTCTCCTGAGATTAGGAGTTGCCCAGGGGCGCTGCTGCAAATATGGCGACATAAGTGCAGCAACCGGGTTAACCATCGAGCGTCGTAAGGAGATGCGCCTTTATCGATTACGGAGAAAACAGTAGGAAGCAACAGCATGGTCAATCAGGACACGAAAGATATCGACATCGGCTTTA
>PXDR01000579.1 GCA_003566335.1 Cyanobacteria bacterium T3Sed10_344R1 | reverse complement strand
GCCTGCCCCCTGGATCGAAAAAATGCAGCAGCCTTCTCCGATTGAAGACACGTTCGGCTATCACCTGTGGGTCAAAGCCCGCACCCCCGACTATCCCACTGTGGATCGAGCGGCCTCTAGACCTTTTGCCGTGAACACCTGGTATCTCGACGGCAGGCATCTCCAGCGAGTCTACGGCGTGCCTGAGGAAGACCTGGTGATTGTCCGGCTGGGGGAACAGCCCCCCACCTGGGACGATGAGGTGATGCCCAATCTGCTAGTGAACGGGCTACGGCAAGACCGCTAGACGTTAAAGCGGAACAGCATGACGTCCCCTTCTTGCACCACGTAGTCTTTGCCTTCACTGCGAACCAGGCCGCTGTCTTTGGCGCTGCTCATGGAGCCGTTGGCTACCAAATCCTCATAGCTGACGGTTTCGGCCCGGATGAAGCCCCGCTCAAAGTCGGTGTGGATCACTCCAGCGGCTTGGGGCGCGGACATCCCGGCATGGATTGTCCAGGCGCGGGTTTCTTTTGGCCCGGTGGTGAAGTAGGTACGTAGCCCCAGCAGTTCGTAGGTGGCCCGAATCAGGGACTTGAGGCCGCCTTCGGTGACGCCGAGGGAGTCGAGGAAGTCCTGGCGGTCGGCTTCGGGCAGTTCAATCAGCTCGGACTCGACCTGGGCCGAAATCACGACGACCTGGGCATTTTCAGCCGCTGCGATCGCACGCACCTGTTCGACCTGGGCATTACCGCTGGCCAGGTCATCTTCTGAAACGTTGGCCGCGTAGATAATCGGCTTGGAGGTCAACAGACCCAGGGTTTTAATCGCTTCGGCTTCCTCGTCTTCCAAGGGCACAACCCGAGCAGGCTGCCCTTCATTCAGTACCGGCAGCAGCTTTTCAAGGACATCGACTTCCAGCTGAATCTCTTTATTACCTCGGGCCTGTTTTTTGGCTCGCTCTAACCGGCGCTCAATCTGCGCCAGGTCAGACAGGGCAAGCTCTAGGTTAATCACCTCAATGTCGCGGCTAGGATCGACCGAACCCGCCACGTGGATGATGTCGTCGCTTTCAAAGCAGCGCACCACGTGGACGATCGCATCTACTTCTCGAATGTTGGCCAGAAACTGGTTGCCCAGCCCTTCCCCTTTGCTAGCCCCAGCCACCAGCCCAGCAATATCGACGAATTCCACCCGGGCCGGAACAATGTCATCGGAGCTAGAGATTTGAGCCAGGGTTGCTAAGCGTTCGTCGGGAACGGCCACCACCCCCACGTTGGGCTCGATGGTGCAAAAGGGAAAATTAGCGGCCTGGGCCTTGGCGTTAGCGACCAAGGCGTTGAATAGGGTGGATTTGCCCACATTGGGCAGGCCGACGATGCCAGCTCTTAACATAAGGAGTGAATCAGGATGGGGTAGGGTCTGGGCCGCAGCTGTGCACAGCGACGCGGATAATCAAACCATATCCAGGATAGGCAGTTGGGTGCCAAAATTAAACCGCCAGGGTGCGATCATGGCGCGATTGGCGGGTAGTTCACCCATAATTTTGCCCTTGATTGAGGCCCACTACAGGACAGGTACTGTGTTTACTCCCAAGCTGAAATTTATTGGTGGTGTGGTGGCTCTCAGTGTTGCGATCGCAGGCTGTGGCCAACTAGCAGAGTCTTTGTCAGCGCTGCTCGGTGGTGAAACAGAGTCGCAAATTGATGGTGACGCCGCCTCAACCCTGCTGGCAGACAATCGCGATCGCTTTCAGATTGAGATTCCCCCTGGCTGGCAAGATGCCGCCGGAGAGCTACACAGCGATGCTGAAATCCAGGCCACTAACCGCAACCAGGGGCTTTATGTGATTGTGCTAGCAGAGGACAGCACCACCCGGCTAAACACCTTTGACCTGAGCGAAAATGCCAGCATCTACCGTCGGTTTATCGTCGATGGCCTCAGCAGTATCTCAGCCTCAACCAGCACCGAAGTGACCACCATCGACGAAAATGACGCGGTTCAGTACGAGATTTCTGGCACCCTAGACGGCAGCCCGGTCACCTATCTCCACACCACCGTCCGCAGCGACCGCCGCTACTATCAAGTGCTGGCCTGGACAGATCAAGCCCGCTACGACGACAGCCTCCGCCAAAGCTTTCAGGCAATCACCAACAGCCTGACAGAACTACAGTGATCGGCGTAGTTTCTACTGTGTTAGCGCCATAGGGGCAAAACTATGGTGATTGAGTGAATGGTATGACCCAAAGCTTTCCCTGTCCCTTCTTAAATCGTGAGGTAGAACTAACTCAAGAGCGTGAAGGCCACATTGCCGAGACTCACCCTGGTACATTGCCGGACTATCTTGGGCAATTGGCTGAAACCCTGCTAGCACCGGATCAAATCCGTACCAGTGCCCGTGATGAGAGGGCGTTGTTGTTTTCCAAGTGGTTTACAACAATTCGGACAGGACGATATCTCGTCGTGGTGGTGGTTAGCGATACTCCCCCAGAGCGACACTGGATCATCACAACCTATACAGCACGTCGGCTTAGTGGAGGCAAGGTAGTATGGCCAATGGAAAATTGATCTTTCGCTATGACGCTGTCGGGGACATTTTGTATGTGGATAAGTGTCCGCCCTATG
>PXDR01000489.1 GCA_003566335.1 Cyanobacteria bacterium T3Sed10_344R1 | reverse complement strand
GAGCTGGCCGTTGGGCTGTAGGGTCAGGTGGCCGCTACCGCCCGCCAGCAGAACCTGACCGGGGCTGAGCCGATCCCCCGGCTGGGCTAGATGAACTGGCAGGGGGCAGTCTTGGTCGAGCCACTCGCTCAGGCTGGGGGCAAAGCTAGCGTCTATGTGCTGCACTACCAGCACTGCCGCCTTAAACCCTAGGGGCAGGCTGGCCAAAATTTGCTGTAGGGCTGCCGGGCCGCCAGTGGAGGCTCCCAGCAGCAGCAGGGGAGACCAGTCCTGAGGCGCGGCGTCAGGATTGGGCAACAGTCGGCCCAGTTGGTCAATTTTTTGCAGCAGGGTTTGGGCGGCGGCTGGCCCGGCGGCTGGCAGGTTGACGGCATCGAGGGCACCGTGGCCTAGGGCGGCAAAGACTTTGGCCATGGTGCGGCCCATGCTGAAGGTGACCAGCAGAATGCCGCAGGGGCAGTGCTGCATGATTTGTCGGGTGGCCTCAACCCCATCCATGCCGGGCATCAGCACATCCATCAAAATCAAGTCGGGCCGCTGGCGCTGGCATTGGTCTAGGGCGTCTCGGCCATTGTCGGCCACCCACAGCAGCTGGTGACGGGTGGGGGCTAGGGCGCGTTGCAGCACGGCGACGGCTAGGGGGCTGTCATTGACAATGGCCAACCGGAGGGCCGCTGGGGGGCGGGGCATTTAGGGGTCTCCAATCAGCTCGGCCACTGCCTCTTGCAAGGCATCATTGTCGAAGCTGCTTTTAGTCAGGTAATAGTTAGCTCCGGCCTCTAAGCCTCGCAGTTTATCCTCGGGCCGATCTTTGTAAGAGACAATCACCACGGGCAAGGTGGTGAGGTTGGGGTTGGCCCGGATTTGGCGCACCAGCTCAATGCCGTCCATCCGGGGCATGTCAATGTCGGTGACCACTAGGTCATAGTCTTTGGCCCGCACAGCGTTCCAGCCATCCATGCCGTTAACGGCAACGTCAACCTGGTAGCCCAGGTTTTCTAGAGACTTCCGCTCAACTTCTCGCACGGTAATTGAATCTTCGACCACCAAAACCCGCTGGCGTTCGGGGGGCAGGGCGGCCAGGGGCTGCTGCTGTTCCAAGGGGGTGCCAATTTGGGAGCTATGGCCCAGTTGGCTGATGCTGCCCACCATGTCCTGCACGTCTAAAATCAGTACCGGGTCGCCGTTGGGCAGCAGGGCGGCAGCGCTGAGGTGGGGCAGGGACTGGATGGCCTCAGGCAGGGGGCGGACGGCGAGATCCCGTTCTTCCCGCAGTCTCTCTACTACAAGGCCGTAGTGGGTGTGGTTGCGATCGCACACCACCACAATCGCCAAGTCCTCCGTCTCAGTTGCCGCCCCTGGCAGCTTCAGTATGTGATGGGCCATTACCAGCCCCACCGCTTGACCATCGAGGTCAAAGTAAGGCCGCCCCTGGGCCTGAGCCACCGCCTGCCGGGGCAGCTTCACCACCCGCTCAATCCGATTCAGGGGGAAGCCATAAACCTCTTGGCCGATGTCCACCAGCAGCAGCCGACTCACTGATAGGGTGAGGGGCAACTGTAGCTCAAATTTCGTCCCGGCCCTGGGCTGGGTCTGGGTTTGTAGCGCCCCGCCCAACTGGCGTACCGTCTCCTGCACCACGTCGAGGCCCACGCCTCGCCCCGACACCGCCGAGAGGGTCGAGAGGGTGGAGAACCCTGGCAAAAATAAGAAGTCCAGCAGCTCGGCTTGGCTGAGTTGCTGGGCCACCCCCTCGGTGACTAGCCCCCGCTGCACCACCTGCTGCCGCAGCATTCCCAGGTCAACCCCCTGACCATCATCCGCCACCGTAATCACCAAACAACCGGCCCGGTGCTGGGCTGATAGGGTCAACTGCCCAGTTTCGGGCTTGCCTAGCTGTCGCCGGACTTCTGGCGGCTCGATGCCGTGATCAATCGCATTGCGCACCAACTGCACCAGCACCCCCTCCAGCCGCTGGCCAATATCTCGATCGACCGGCGTGCCGCTGCCCTGAATCTGTAGCTGCACAGATTTACCAAGCTGACGGGCTAGATCACGCACCAAACGCGCTAGACCCTGCACACTGGCCTCAAAGGGCTGCATTTGACTGGTCATCACCGTTTGGTACAGCCGCTCTGCCAAGCCGCTGGTTCGACGACTGTACTCATCGAGTTCCCCCAAACGCTGAGCTGTGAGCTGTTGACAAGCCCGAGCCTGCTGGCGCAGTTGGGTCAGCTTAGGGGTAATCGGTGGCTGAGCTGACTGGTCTGAGGGGGCTTGACTTGACCCCGCTTCATCCATCAAGCGCTCAATTTGACGGGTGAGGTCGGCCTGCTGACGCTTCAGGGTTTGCAGGCTGTTGCTAAACAGTTCTAAGCCACCCGATTCCACCAACACCTCTCCGGCCAGGCCCATGAGTTGGCTGAGGTGACCAGCTTCTAGGCGCACCATCCGCTCTGACGTTGCCCCTGGGGCTGCATCAATCAAATCCGCCTCTTCGGTTTGCCAGTCTAGATCGTCCGTGCTCCAGTCGAGGCCGTTGTCTAGATCCCCTTGCTGCCAGGGCGTCGGCATCGATCCCGGCGTGAAGACCTGGCTCTGGGG
>PXDR01000134.1 GCA_003566335.1 Cyanobacteria bacterium T3Sed10_344R1 | reverse complement strand
TTGTGAGGCGGCGTTGCGATCGCTCAAAGACGCCACCCCCGAAGAAGCCCTGCAAATGGTGAACAAAATCCTCCGCGCCCGCTGGAAAGATGATCAGCTCGTTGATTCTTGCCTCACCCGAGAACATATGGCGGTGATTGCCACCATCTTTGTCCAAGTTTGGCAGCAGCATAACCACAAGCGGATTGCGTATCCGAAGGCGGTGATGTCGCCGGGGTAATCTCACCCCTTCACCCCACTCCCCGCTTCCGTCGGCACCACGTACCGCTGCATCACCATGAAGAAGGCGATGATGGGGGCGATGGAGATGACGGCTCCGGCGGCAATCAGTCGCCAGTCGAGGGAGAAGCTGCCTGCTAATCGCTGGACGCCGAGGGGTAGGGTGTAGTAGCGATCGTCGGTGAGGACAATTAGCGGCCAGAGGAAGTCGCTCCAGGAGCCGATGAAGACGAAAATTGCCAGGGTGACTAGGGCGGGACGGACGGCGGGAATCATCACGTGCCACCAAATACCGAGGTCAGAGCAACCGTCGATGCGGGCGGCTTCTTCGAGTTCTTTGGGGACGCCTTGAAAGGCTTGGCGCAGTAAGAAGATGCCAAAGGCTGAGGCCATGTAGGGAAAAATCAGCCCCAAATAGGAGTTTTGCAGCCCCAGGCGCACGGTCAACACGTACAGGGGAATCATCACAATTTGGAAGGGAATCAAAATCGTGGTGACAATTAGGGCGAACAGGGCTTTTTGGCCCCGAAAGGTGAGCCGGGCTAAAGGATAGGCGGCGAGGGCACAAAACAATAGGTTCAGCCCCACGGTCAGCACGGCTACGAGGGTGCTGTTGAAGAAGTAGCGGCCAAAGGGGTTGGTCTGCCAAACCCGGACAAAGTTGTCGAAGGTGGGAGATTCGGGGATGAACTGGGGCGGAAACTGGAAAATATTTTCGGCAGGCGATTTGAAGGCGGTGCTAACCAGCCACAGCAAGGGCAGCAGCATCACCAGTGCGATCGCACTCAAGAGGGCGTAGGTCAAAGCGACCTGCCACCAAGCAGTTCGGTTTAAGTTAGCAGCCATGTCGGACAGCAGCCTGAGTAGGGTCGATCAAATTAGCCAAAGTCTAGCTCTTGCAGCAGCCAGAACCCGGCGAAGCGTTCGGAGTCGGGGGAGTCTTGCACCGCCAGAAAGTGAACTTGGTTGGCGGCGGCTTTGGCTTGATTGAAGTTCTCGGCTTCTTGTTGCAGGGGAGCCGTGGTGAGGTTAGCCAATTGCCAGCTCTCGATCGCACCAGTTTCTAACAGCAGGCGCGGCGGCTTACTGGGCTCGACTCGCAGGTGAGACACTTCCAGCCCCGACATCCAGGCCGCCAGTGGGGTGGCTCGGGGGGAGAAAATAATCACCCCAGGCACTTTGGTCTCTGGGGCCAGCCCCGTCATTTCTAGGGGAAAGGCTTCGCCAAAGTCAATGTCCCACTCGGCCATATCAGCAAAGGCGCTGGGCTCTAGGCTGACGAAGGCCCACTGTTGACCCACTAGGGCATCGGGCAAGGGCTGGGGGGTCGAAGGCACCTGTTGCAAAATTGGCCCAGCCCCTGGCTGGTAGCCCGGTTCGTTGGGGTAAACCGTTTCTTGGCGCTGATTTAGCCAGTTGGTTAGAGCCAAGGTGCGACGGCTGGGCTTGGCCAGCAAACCCGCTCCCTCGCAGGCCCGGATGATCATGTTTTGCATGGTGTTGCGGAAGAAGCGGATGCTGCTGGGGGGCGCGGGAGCCTGTGCGATCGCATCCTCTAGGGCCGCCTGGAGCTGAATCGAGTTCACCTCACTCGACGACAGATATTTGCTGTAGCGAAACAGTTGGTCGGGCTGGGCGGCGATGTCTTGAACGCCTTCACACAGCAGCACTTCCCACCGTTTCTTGCCCTGCTCATCCACAATCGGGCGTGAGTAAAAATCCAGTTCCCAAACGGTTCCCATTAAGCTACTTCAACCTATTCCTAAGCATTTTGTTCTTAAACGTTCGCCTTACATGATCGCATATGCGGCGGCGCTGTCAGGTGGTCGGGGGCTGGATGCAGCCAAAGCTGGATAATCCCAGCCCCCAAAGTCCACTTGCCCTAGGCAAGACAAGCGCCAAAGCTAAACCGCTGCCCTAGTTCAGGGGCACGCGGCGAATCAGCACTGACATCACTTCTCCCAGCTTGCCGGTGGGTTGGGGTTTGCACCAGTCGTTAGGTTCGGCGTAGCCCCGGCGGTGCAGGTTGGCGATAGTGAGCTGGACGGCGGGTTCGGGGCCAAACAGGACGTGGCGCACTTCGGGGGAGCGGCCTTCAGGGAAGGGATCGCCTGCGACGGGGCGGCAGTCGCCCAGGTTATCTCTGGGGTTGCCGCTACCGGCACCACCTGCGGCGGGGGTGGGGGATTCAGTGGGATTGAACGGTTCTGTGGGATCAAACATGGGCCTGGTTTCCATTGTGTTGAGGACAAGAGAAAAACCAGAACCCAAAAACCCGGCTCCCCAGGGCTGCCGATGCTCTGAAAATCAGGCAGGGCAAGCAGTGCTCTCAGGGGGCCGGGTTAAACTTAACGCCAGCCGCCAGATAGCGGGTTTATCTGGGGGT
>PXDR01000345.1 GCA_003566335.1 Cyanobacteria bacterium T3Sed10_344R1 | reverse complement strand
TGGCCCATGTGGCCCGTCGCTTAGCGTATCTTTACCGCATGCCCACCCTCGATCACCAAATTCGGGTCGGTCTCAACTGGATTAGTCAACCGCTGCGAGATCTGCTGGTATCGTAGGGCTGGTTTAGCTTGCCAGTTCAATTTGGCCTGGTCTAGTCCTGTTAATCTAAGCGGCCACTTGTGCTGCCTTGCTGCCCTCGCCAGAGTATTCGACGCCATGACTTTACCCAAGCTGATTCTGCTCGATGCCGTGGGTACCCTCTTTGGGGTTAAGGGAAGTGTGGGCGCTGTGTATGCGAATCTAGCTCGGCAGCATGGGGTGATGACCGATCCAATCGCCCTGGATGCCGCCTTTCGCCAGAGCTTCAAGCAAGCACCGCCGATGGCGTTCCCTGGGGCTAACCCGACAGAGGTGCCGCTGAAGGAATACCGCTGGTGGTATGAGATTGCCCGCTCTACGTTTAAGCGGATGGGGGTGGCGGCTCAGTTCGAGGATTTTGACGGCTTTTTCTCCGAGCTGTACGAGCATTTCGCCACGGCAGATCCTTGGCAGGTTTATCCTGATACCCGAGCGTCCCTTGAGAGCTGGCGGGCGAAGGGGATTACCTTGGGGGTGTTGTCTAACTTTGATTCGCGGATTTACCGGGTACTCGACGCTTTGGCCCTGGCCGATTATTTCGACTCGGTGACGATTTCTACTGAGGTGGGGGCGGCCAAGCCGGATTCCCTGATGTTTATTGCGGCGCTAGAAAAGCACGATTGCGAATTGGCGGACGCTTGGCATGTCGGCGACAGCTATGAGCAGGACTATCAGGGTGCGATCGCAGCCGGTTTGAAAGGGGTTTGGCTGAAGCGACTAGCCTGAAAATATTGTAGAAGGTCAATAGGGTGCTACCGAGGAGGAACGCACATAATATATTGACAGACAATATCACCCATGAAAACCACCGATTACTTCAATAATTTTGCCGCTCAGAAGCATCCTGAAGTCCAACGAGAATGGATCGAGCGTGTATTGGCAAACCCGATTAAGCGAGAAGTGCAACCAAATGGTCGGATCTCTTCTTGGGGCAATATTTCAGAAGCAGACGGTCGCGCTTTACGGGTGATTGCGCTAGAGGATGGAGAAACCGTTCACAATGCTTTTTTTGACCGTAACTTTTATAAACGACAACAGCGAGGCGAAGAACCCTAATGAAGATTCAATATTTTTCTGAAACCGATACATTAGCGATTGAACTCACCAGTAAACCTGTTACGTCCACCGATGCCATTACAGATGATTTGATATTGGATTACGACCACCAGGGCAAGATTGTTGCCATTACCATTGACAACTATTCTAGAAATGTGGATGTCGTTAATCTTCAAGCCCTCGATTTGCCGTTGTTGAGTGTGTGACCTTGATGCACCCGAATGTTGGGTTGTTGCAGTGGCCCGGCGTTTAAATGGCGCTGGCTTTTTAATCACCGCCTACCAAACTGATGCAATTAAGGAGCGGGGAACAGTGTGGCTCAAATAAAAATCTTTTATGAACCGGAAACAGAGCTTTTGAGCGTGTTTTGGCAAGTTCCACGAAGAAACCAAATTGCCACTGAACTTGGAGATGGGGTAATTCTGATCAAAGATGGCACGAGTGGAGAGCCAATTGGTTTAGAGGTACTGTCCTATCTTCCCGGAGACGATCGCTTTGATGCTGTGAGTGTTGAGCTAGGACGCATGAGTTCGATGCAGCCCGCCAGCTAATCGAGCTCGGGAGAATCCTCGCTAATCCCCGTCTGCATCGCCAACGTCCGCGACAACCGCCCATAGCCCTTCCGGCCCAAACCTATCGAGAAGGCATGTCGCTTCGGGGTTCCCAGTTTGAGCCGGTTGCCAGGTCGGTCTTCGGCTACATTTCAGCGCCCTAAATTTCCGTCGAACTCCCATAGGTAGCGGCAAAACAATCCTCGGATTTCCTGACCATAGAAGACGGTCACCAGCCTGATATGCTGACAACCGTAGTCCCCCAGGGGAGTGGGTTTCATGGCGGTCAAGGTGCATCAATTTGCCCAGTGGAAACAGCAGGGGCGACCGGTGGCGGTGCTGACGGCGTGGGACTACACCTCGGCGCAGATGGTGGATGAGGCCGGGGCGGATATTGTGCTGGTGGGGGATTCCCTGGCGATGACGGTGTTGGGCTACGAGACCACCCTGCCCCTCACCCTGGCGGAAATGCTGCACCATGCCAAGGCGGTGCGCCGGGGCGTGCAGCACAGTTTTTTGGTGGTGGATCTGCCGTTTTTGACCTATCAGGCCAGTGTGGAGGACGCCATGCGCTCCGCTGGTCAGGTGCTGAAAGAAGCCGGAGCCCAAGCGGTGAAGCTAGAAGGGGGCTATCCGGCGATGGCCCAGACGATTGAGCGGCTGGTGCAGGCGGGAATTCCGGTGATGGGGCATGTGGGCCTGACGCCCCAGTCGGTGCATCAGTTTGGTGGCTTTCGCAAGCAGGGGCGGTCTACCGAAGAGGCTGAGCGGATTTTGCAGGATGCGATCGCAATCCAGCAAGCCGGAGCCTTTGCCATCGTCCTAGAGCATATCCCCGCCGACCTAGCCCAGCAAATCACCCAAACCCTG
>PXDR01000493.1 GCA_003566335.1 Cyanobacteria bacterium T3Sed10_344R1 | reverse complement strand
CGAGAGTTGGCCGCAGCAGACTGACCAAAGTCAGGGGGACTGCTGTTCAAGGCTCGATCTAAGGCTGACTGGGAGGCGGAAAGGGGCGCGGATGCGGCCAGTGCCTGCTGCTGCTTCTGGATGTTGAGGTCGTGGTTCAGTTCCCGGATGCGGCGAGACAACAGGCGAATAATGTTGATGGCAATGCCTGGGGTTTCGTCAATGGCTTCGTAGAGCTGCTGTTGGGTCAGCAGCAAGCATTCGCAGGGTTCTAGGGTGGTGACCGAAGCAGAGCGGGGCTCGGCGTCAAATAGGGACATTTCGCCAAAGCAGGTGCCCTTGGCTAACTGAGCCAGATCTTGGTCTTTGAGGTGAACCCGCACTTGGCCCGACACCACAATATAGAGCGATCGGCCTTCCTGCCCCTGGGTAAAGATGGTGTTATTGGCTGGAAAGGCCACTTCGTCCATAATCGACGCCAGCCGCACTAAGAAGTCGTCCCGCAACTCTTTGAAGATGGGGACGCCGCGCACAAATAGCAGCCGCTCGACACTGGTTAACATTGATTAGGGCGCATCACGGAAAACACGGACGTTTTATCCCCCGAGTGTTGATGGGCCGTTCTGGGGGCACAGCTCTGGGGATACATCTTACCCCCGGAATGGAGTTCTAGACGCTAGGGGCAAACATTCCCGGCCCCAAATCAGCGGCAAGCTGTCGCACTTGGGCCGCGACGAGGGGATTGGGATCGTCCTTAAGCAACGGCAGGAGTTCGGCTAAGGCCCGGGGTGAGGCCATTTGCAGATAGGACAGCACAGCTTCTCGCACAAAGCCGGTGGGGTGGCGGAGGCAGGCTAGGGTCTGTTCAGAGGTCAGGCTCCAGCGGTGACGCCGGGCTACGTGGAAGCAGCAGGCTAAAGTCCAGTCAGACAAAAAGTGGCGCAAGTCCAGCAGGTAGCGCAGCCGATCGCTGGCGTTAAGGGGTTGGTAGGAGACCAGCCCAGATAGGCTTTGCAGTTTTTCCAGGTGTGGCCGTCGATCCAGCACGCTCAAGACTGCCCGCTTGTTGGGAATATCCAGAATGGTGTCGAGAATTTCTAGTCCTCTGGCGCGGCTAGAGGCTGACCCCTGTAGGCTAATCTGGGCTGCCTGGATGGTGCCGGAGGGGCAAAGGAAGCGCATCAGCATGAACAGGCGCTCCACGGCATCGGTCTGGATTTCTTGCAGGGCTCCCCGCAGCAGGTCGGCTTCTGTGCTGACCACCCGCTCGGGGGTGATGTCTAGCAGGGCGGCATAGACTTGGCCAATTAGAATCAGCTCTTGGTTCAGCAGTTGCTCTAGCCCGGCTCGCCCTAAGCGGTCAAAGGCGGCGTCGATCCCCCGAGACCGCTGCAGGCCGCTTTCGTTAGCCCGCTTCAGCAAAATCCGCAGCAGACAACGCCGGGTGTTGCCCCAGGCGGTCATCAGGTGGGTGACTAGGATGTCTTCGGCTTCGGTACTGTCAATCCGACCAATCACCAGCCAGGCTTGGGCGCGTAGGGGTTCTGGTTTATACGCATCTTCAGCTAGGGCCACCAGCATGGGCAGGGCTTCGTTACCGAGGCGCACTAAGGCGTCAGCAGCGGCATCTCGGGTGGATTTGTACTGCAAGCCCCGCAGTAGGGAGGGGTAAAAGTCTTCGAGCCGGGTGGCTGCGATCGCATTCAGCAGCGCCCGCCGCACCCGCAGGGACTCATCCTGCAGCAGTCGGGGCACCTCTAAGCGAAAGATTTGCATGTATTCGGCTTCCCCCAGGGCGCGACAGCCCATTACCCGCTCCCGCTCCCGGCTGTGGGTCAGCATTTTGCGCAGGGTTTGGGTGGCTTCTGCCTTTTGCTGCGGGTTGCCCCGGCGCAACATCAGCGAGGCTGCGGTTCCCCGCACAATCGGATCGACTTCAGTGCGCAGGTAAGGCCGCAGCGCGTTGATGTCCGGGCTGGCTTCGGTAATCCAGACATAGCGTAGGGCCAGGGCCAACACCTCCGGCTGGCGCGACTCGCGGATCAGGGAACGCACCTGGGGCAGGTAAAACGGGTTGGGATAGTCCAGCATCGCCTCTAGGCTCTGACGCTGGAGCCGAGGGGAGAGGTTATCCAACATCGGAGCCAATACGTCTCCGACCCGCTGGGGATCAATGTTAGCAATCAGCTCAATGCAGGAGCTTTTCTCGGCTTCGGTACCGGGCTGCTCTAGCTGCTCAATGAAGGCCCGCTTCAGCATGGGCAGGTTGGCATCGGAGAAGGTCAGCAGCCCCCGCTCAGCGCTCAGCACCAGGATATTCAGGTAGCGCGATCGCAATAGCCACACTACCCCAAGCCAAATCACCGCCCCAATCACCGTGACCGTGAGGAAAATCTGGCCACGCACCATGGGCTCGTTGATCCCCAGGCCCGTTAACAGGCTAATGGTGATCAGAATGCCGATACCGGTGACGCACATAGAGGCCGGTTCGGCGATCCCCCCCACCAGGGATTGAATGCCCGTGCGCTCCTGGTCAGGAATCGGCTGAAACAGAATCGGTCGGGTGCTGGCCACCAGGGTGTAGCGCAGCCATTCATCCAAAAACTTCAGCACAATCACCCCGATAAACAGGGCCGTG
>PXDR01000092.1 GCA_003566335.1 Cyanobacteria bacterium T3Sed10_344R1 | reverse complement strand
TCGGAGCTAGGGCGTGGGTTGGCTGATAAGGCCGGAACGCTGACGGGGGCTGGGGTCGGCTGAGTTGCGATCGCATCTGGTAAGGGCGCTGTTTCAGCCAGGTCTAGCAACCCGAGAGCCAAGTCTGCCGCCTGGCCGCGAGGAGGCGCAACGGTGGCCGGTACCGGGACAGTCGGCTGCACGTCCAACGACTCTGGCGCAGAGGACTCTGGCGCAGCAGCGGGCTCTGGGGAGAGCACCGGTAGAGACACCGAGGGCTCCGGCGCAGCAGTGGCCTCGGGCTGGATGGGCTCCACCGTAGCCCTAGACAATCGCAGACTCGGCCTAGCTGGAGCCGGAGCCTCAGGTTCTGGCGTGGTTGCCTGGGGCGCAGGTTCCGGTTCTGGTGCAGGTTCTGGGACTGGAGCGGGTTCTGGCGCGGCGGCGACCTGGGGGACTGCTGGCCGAGCCGCCTCTGGCTGAGGCTGGGGGCGCTGAGGTTGAGGCGCAGCCTCAGCGGCAACGGTTGGGGCCATCGCCGTCGTGTTGGCTGGGGCAGGGGGTGGTGTTGGGGTGACCGGGGGCTGGAGCGTGATCACCGGTGCTGTTCCGGACTCCGTAGACGCGACCTGACCTGCCGAAGCAAACTCGACGACCCCATTGCGGCGATTTTGGGCAATCTGGTTATTTTGCAGTTGGGGGCGGGCATTGTTTAACAGCACGATGCCGTCCTGATTCCCCAGGACTCGGTTACCGGCAATCTGGGGCTGGGCGTCTTCGGCAATCAAAATGCCGACGGTGCTGGCTTCAAACTGGTTATCGCGCACCTCTGCCTGGGATTGGCCGTAAATCGCCAAGCCTATCCCTGCATTGCGGGAAAAATAATTTCGTTGCAGGATCGGCGTGCCGCTGCCAGCCACCACCACGCCGCTGTGGTCGTTTTGGGTAAAGACATTCTCAACCAGAATGGGGCTGCCCCGTTCAATCCAGACCCCGTGACCATCAGAATTGGGGTTGGACACCACCACATTGGCCAACCCTGAGGCATCTGCCGCCACAATGGCCGCATTTTGGCGGTTACGGCTGGGACTGGTAAAGTTGCCGCCACCGACAATCACCGCCACGCTGCTACCGCTAGGGCTGCCCTGGACAGTCACCCCCGATTTCAGTTGCAGGGGAAACTGCTCACCAGATTCCCGGCTGTAGGTACCGGGGGCCAGCACAATCACGGTATTGGGGGCGGCAACGTTCAGAGCATGGGTGATGGTGCGTAGGGGCTGCCGCTGGCTACCGTTCGCGCTGTCGTGGCCCAGGGTCGGGTTGACGTGGAGGGTGTTGTAGCTCGTCCGAGACGAGGATGATCCCCCCTGGGCCGGGGCGCTGCCCTGACTCTCTGACAAGGAACCGCCAAAGGGATTTCGACTGGCGCTAGTTTGGGCGATGGCCGTCTCTGACCAGCCCAGGGCGGTCATGGCCAACAAAACCGGAACAAACGCTAGAGAAAGACGAAAAGGAACCATGAATCATGCCCACGACGAACCAAACGGATGAATCAAGCAATCAGGCGGCGGCAGAGGGAAACTGCTCAGGGGCTAAATCTGGCGACCCAGGTAGAGTCTCTGTCAGGTTTTCGCCCCTGTGATACCTCGCATTGTCCTGAGCGGATAGAGCTGCAAAATAAATTAATGGTTTAGCCCTAAATTTCGGCCAGTACCCGTTCTGGGTGCTCAAGCAGATAGTTATAGCGCCAGATGGCCCCTTTGGTACGTCCGGTCTTAAAAAAGGACAATTCCGGTGCCTAGACGGGGTTCCATCCCAGGCCAGAAGGCCAAGTAGACCGTTGATTGGCGGCTCCAGTCAAGGATTAAGGGGAAACTTCAGGGCTGATAGCATAAAGCCAGCAGGTTGGGGCGATAATGTCAGCCTGAGATTAACCCTGAAATCAACGGGGCAGCGCAGTTAGGGAGCGGGGCAGCAGGCGATGACAGACCAAAGCAATGACCTCACGGCATCACAGGCTATGGACAACGGTGGGCCAGTGCCAGGGGCCGTATATCGAATTTTGGATGCCAACCTCGACCGGGCGCGGGAGGGGCTGCGCATCATTGAAGAATGGTGTCGTTTTGGTCTGAACCAAGTCGAGGCGACGGCTCAACTCAAGCAGTGGCGGCAGACCCTCGGGGGGTGGCACAAGCCAGAAATGCGGGCGGCGCGGGATACCCCTGGGGATTTGGGCACGGGGTTGACCCATCCCCAAGAGGAAGAGCGTACCAGCTTGACCCAAGTGCTGCAGGTGAACTTTGCGCGGGTGCAGGAAGCTCTGCGGGTGCTGGAGGAGTACGGGAAGCTCTACAGCGCTGAAATGGGCCGGGACTGTAAGCACATTCGCTATCAAATTTACGCCCTAGAAAGTCAGCTTTTGGGCTATCAGCGGTTTCAAAAACTACAGCAGGCCCGCTGCTATCTGGTCAGTGCTCCTGCTGATAATTTGCTGGCGGTGGCCGAGGCAGCGCTGCAAGGGGGTCTAGATATTCTCCAATATCGCGAAAAGGCCGCTGATGATCTGGTGCGCCTGCCCTTGGCCCAGCAGTTACGGGATCTCTGCCATCGCTATGGGGCGCTGTTTATCATCAATGACCGGG
>PXDR01000378.1 GCA_003566335.1 Cyanobacteria bacterium T3Sed10_344R1 | reverse complement strand
GAGCCGAGCGCGAGGATGGCTCGTCAAATGGGCGGCAATTTGCTTGCCCAAAAGCCTGGGTATCTTTGTAATCTTTCCCCACTAGGGAGATCGCTGTCAAATCTGGCTGAAAAATCGGGGTAAAAACAGTCGCGAAAAACTGATAGACCGCTCCCGGAGTCTGGCTAAAAGCAAAAAAACTGGCTTCCCACCGCAGCATTCAATGCCCAGTAGAAAGCCAAGTTGCCGTTTATTCAGGTTTACGCTCATCAACGGAACGTTAAATCTCGTCCATCACCCGCTTGAGCGTTCGCTTGAGCCCTAGAGGACAGCCTAAAACTGTACCCCGACGCCCCCCTGAACCGAGGTCGCGACCCCACCCCCGTTGCGGTAAGCGTCAAAGGCAATGATCGCATTGCCAAACATCGTCACGTTACTGTTCGGCACGGCATAGTCCACCCCAGGCTGAATCACAAAGCTGGTGGTGTCCCCCACTGGAGACGGGGTTTCTCCACCGGTAAAGGCAACCCCAGCCCCAATGTAGGCATCTGTCTGCCAGTTCAAGGGAAAGTCATAGGACACCGTCGGGATAATTGCCGTAGAGTTCCCGGTCAGCATGGCCTGAGCTCGCAGCGAAATCGGGGCTTCCAAGATGCGATAGCGTCCCGCAATCAGACCCGACAAGTTATTGCCTTCGCTATTGTCATCCCGGGTTAAGCCGACGGAAACCCCGATGCCAATGTAGCTACCGTAGGCAGCCTGAGCCTGAGCTGGGCGAGCGCTGAAGAGCATTCCCCCGGCGGCTAGCCCTGCTGCCGTTAGCGAGCCGATGACCCAACGTGTGCGCGTACTCATCCCTTCCACTCCTCAAGTTATGCAGGTCGGTTATTTGACGGCCATTGCTAGTCATGACCCGATAGCGTCAGCCCAGACCCAAATCTAGGGCTTTCCCAGTCGCCCAGGGTCAAATCTTGACCTGGGAAAAAGCCTGCATATCAAGCAATTGTTTAGCAATGGTCGAGTAATTATGCCAAAAACCTGGCGGATCGGATCATTCTCGACAAAGAACGCCGCGACAATCTCAAATTGTCGCGGCGTTGCAGCCCTATGGCCCTTGATTGGGAGCTGATTTAGCCCCTTTACCCGAGATAGAGCAGTCGCTGAGATCAGCCCGTATTCCGCATTCCGGCGGCAATGCCGTTGATCGTCAGCAGCGCTCCCCGCAGCAGTTCGCCCCGGCTGTAGCGCGACCGAATCACCCCAGAGGCGGCATTGTCGCGGTGTTGACGCAGTCGCTTCAGCAGAGAGACCTGCAAAAAGCCTAGGGGCACAATGGTGCCGTTGCGTAACTGCACCGAGCGCTGCAAGTCTGGGTCGCCATCCAGCAGGCGCTGATGGCCGGTGATGGTCAACACCATGTCCCGAGTCAGGTGGAATTCCTCCGCAATCTGATTAAACAGGTCGAGGAACCGTTCCTTATCTTCGGGATGGGTTAGTTCCCGCACATAGTGTTCTGCAATTTGCAGGTCAACCTTCGCCAAGGTCATCTCCACCTTGGAAATCACCATCTTGAAGAACGGCCACTTGTAGTAGAAGTAGCGCAGCAGCTTCAGGTGCTCTTCTGGTTCTGCTGCCAAGAAGCCCTGGAGGGCGGTGCCCACCCCATACCAAGATGGCAGCAAAAAGCGGGTCTGAGTCCAGCTAAAGACCCAAGGAATCGCCCGTAGGCTGCTGAGGTCTTTTTTGCCGCCCCGACGCGCTGGGCGAGAGCTAATCTGCAACTGGCTGATTTCTTCAATCGGTGTCACCTGGTGAAAGAAGTCCACCAGTTCTGGCCGCTCGTAAATCAACTGGCGATAGTGCCCCCGAGAGCGGGCCGCCAGTTCTTCCATGATGTCGTTCCAGGGGACGATTTCATCAAAGCTGTTGCGCAGCAGGCTGGCTTGAATTACCGCTGTGGTGACGGTTTCGAGGTTGTAGAGGGCCAGATCCGGCAGGTTGTACTTAGAGGCCAGAACTTCCCCTTGCTCGGTGATTTTAATCCGACCGTTGATGCTGCGGCCCGGATGGGCCAAGATCGCTTCGTAGGCTGGGCCACCGCCCCGACCCACTGACCCGCCCCGACCATGGAAGATGCGCAGGGCCAGGCCAAACTGGTCGGCAGTCCGTTGCAGTGCCTGCTGGGCTTTATGGATTTCCCAGTTACTGCTGAGGAAGCCCGAGTCTTTGTTGCTGTCGGAATAGCCCAGCATCACTTCTTGAAGGGGCGCAGTCAGCGGCCCGTCTACCTCGGCGGCGGCAGCCGCCGCAGTCCCCCCTCGCAGGGTGGTGAGGTACAACGGCAGGCTAAACAGGGCATGCATGACGGACGGAGCCCGCTGCATATCCTCAACAGTTTCAAACAGGGGCACGGCCTGAATGGCGCTGATGCCGGTGGCTGGATCGTACAGTCCGGCTTCTTTGGCCAGTAGCAGCACCTCCAGCAGGTCGCTGACGTGATGGCTCATGCTAATCACGTAGCTGTGGCAAATCTCGGGGCCAAACTCTTGGTGCAGCTTCCGCACCATGCGGAAGGTTTCGATGGTTTCGCGGGTTTTGTCAGAGAAGGGTAGCTCCCCTGGAATTAGCGGTCGCCGGGTTTTG
>PXDR01000622.1 GCA_003566335.1 Cyanobacteria bacterium T3Sed10_344R1 | reverse complement strand
GCTTCATCACCGTGATTCATCAGATTGATGGCTGGGTGATCAAGATTAAGCTGGATGACACGGTAACGGAAGTTGCGGCAGAAGATTTTCGGGCTTACTTGAACGAGTTGGGCATCGCCTATGACCCCAATATCCGCGTGCGAATGGCGCTTTGGGGTCTGGAGACGGGACAATCACCGGTTGATGTGATGCGCCGTTACCAGGTGGCGGTGGTCTCCCACGGCATCCCCAGTCGTCAAGACATCGAAGACTTTCGCGATCAGTTTGTCATGGGGTTGGGCTACTGCCCAGAAACCTTGGCCTAGGTTGGTCTATCCTGGCCTATAAACTGCACGATAAATTCAGCCGACAATCAGCTGAAAGACATAAGGGAGGGGCGTGTCCACGCCCCTCCCTTTAAATTTATCTAAGCAGTCCCATAGCCATTACATATAGGTCGGTTCTTCCTGGGGATGGGAATAGGGTTGATCGTGGCGATGCTGGAAAAACTCGACCCGAAGACGGCCAAATTCCAGGAGGTCGCCATCCCGCAGGGGGCGGCGGTGATGGGTGGGCAGCAGGCGGCGGTTGACCCGGGTGCCGCTGCTGCTGCCGACGTCAATTAGGTAAAATCCATCCGTGGGGCAAAACCCTAGGGTGGCGTGGCAGCGGGAAACGGTGCGATCGCAAAGTGCGATCGCACAGGTTTGACTGCGCCCCAGCAGCCAAGTGGTGGCGGCTCCGCTTAATAGCCGGACTTGATTAGGCTGACCCGCAGTATCGAGATTTGTAGCCAGCAGCGGCCCGTGGGGAGTCACAATCCCGTGAATATAAAGACTGGTGAGCTGACAGCGGCTTTCGGCAGTGAGCAGCGGATCAATTAAATCCGATACGACGGCGAAGTCGTAATTACAGTGAGACAGCAGTAAATCAATCAACATAGGAGGTTGAGACGGCTGCTGAGCTCCCAGGGTAGAACAGGACGCTTGAGCTGATGGGTTGGAGGACTCGGACAAAGGGGCTGCGATCGCAGATGGATGCGATGCACTGGTCTGAACCTGACTCAACGTAGATGAACCGAGGTCGGTAGTACCGCGATGGCTAATCGCGTTTGAGGCTAATGGTTGCATGACTCCGGGCTGATTAAGATGACCGTAACCGGGAGACGACAACGCAGGCCACCACAGCCCACGACTATCATCAGCAGAACACCCAAGATGGAAACCTGTCCGGAACGGGCGGGCTTGCACTGAAGGCTTAATCGCAACGTTCCGTGAAGTTACGGTTATTAAACTGGGGATTTTGGGCTGAGACAATCCGTGCTGCCCGCAATTCACGGCAACTTTATTGAAACTGCGTAATTGCCAAACTTAAGATTAAGCTCAGTTTTTGACGAAACTTTGAGCTGAGCGCTGCGCTGCGCCAAAAATCAAGGGCTTACAGGCGTTAAAGTCCGCCTTAACCCAGATCTCGACTGGGTTGATTTCCCGGTTTGTTCGATATCAAAGCTGCATTCTCGCTCCTCATCTCCCTCGCGAACTCTGTCAGTCGGGCTAAGGCAGTTGAGGGCTCAGTTCGCGGCCTGCATTCGCGGCCTACAATGGCTTCAGCCCTTCGGGATGTTCCGCCTTTTTTAGCCTCCGTGACAGATTCGCCGACAGATTTATCCCCAAACGCCTCGGATTCTCCCCTGCTGTTGCTGGTGGATGGCCACTCCTTAGCCTTTCGGGCCTATCACGCCTTTGCCAAAAGCCGAGATGGGGGGCTACGTACCTCCACCGGGATTCCCACCAGCGTCTGTTTTGGCTTCTTGAACACCCTGCTAGAGGTGCTGCGTCAGGAGCGGCCCCAGTATGCCGCCGTGGCGTTTGACCTAGGGGAACCGACCTTTCGCCATCAGGCTGACGAAAATTACAAGGCCGGGCGGGCCGAAACCCCAGAAGACTTTTTTCCCGATGTGCACAATCTGCAGCAGTTGCTGGAGACCATGGGGCTGTCCTTGTTTACGGCCCCCGGCTATGAAGCAGATGACATCATCGGCACCTTTGCCCACCGGGCGAAAGATCAGGGCTATCGGGTCAAGATTCTCAGCGGCGATCGCGATCTGTTTCAGCTCGTAGACACCGATGAGCAGATCACCGTGCTCTACCTGGGCTTTAGCTTTGGTCGCCAGACTGGCAAGCAGCGGGAGTTCACCCCGGCTGCAGTCCAGGAAAAATTAGGGGTAACCCCGGCCCAGGTGGTGGATTTCAAAGCCCTCTGTGGTGACTCCTCCGACAACATTCCGGGCGTTAAGGGCATCGGCGAAAAAACGGCGGTGAAGCTGCTGGCGGAGTACGGCAGCTTGGAGAATATCTACGCCAACCTCGACCAGATCAAGGGCGCAGTTCATAAGCGGTTGGTTGAGGGTAAAGAGGCTGCGATCGCATCTCAATATCTAGCCCAAATCCACCTCAACGTCCCGATCCCCACCGAAATAGACCGCTGCCAGCTCACCGGATTTGATGCTGAAGCCGTCACCACTGCCCTAAAGCAGCTGGAACTCAGCAAATTCATCAATCAAATCAGCCAGCTACAGCAAGTTTTCGGCGGCCAAGGAGCTGTCCTCCAGACGGATTCAGCGACCTCAGGCAGGGCGGCCTCAGATCCT
>PXDR01000481.1 GCA_003566335.1 Cyanobacteria bacterium T3Sed10_344R1 | reverse complement strand
GAGTCTGGAGACGCGTCTGCTGCTGAAGCCAAGGCTGCTGAAGCCGATAACGTGTCTGACGCGGGGGAAGCTTCTGAGGTTGGTGACGCGGCTGAATCTGTCGTAGGGGCTGAAGTATCTGAAGTTGGTGAGGACTCTACCGCAGTTTCTAGGGATGCGGTCTCAGCGTTAGCGCTGCGGGAGTCTCCGGGAGAGACGCTTGACTCACCGGCTGGGGAAGAGGTTGGTGAGGCGGCAGGGGGTGCGATCGCACCTCTAAGCCCTAAGTCGCAGTCTGGTTCCGTGTTGCCAGATTCGGTTCCCCCCTGGATGCGGTTCCCGCTCTGGAGTTTGGGGATTGCCGCAGGGATTTTGCTGTTGGGTACGACGGCTTATGGCCTGACGCGCCCTTGTGTGGTGGGCGGCTGCCGACGGCTGGACAGGGCGGCCCAACTGAGCCAACAAGCGGCCCGCCAGGTGGCTGAAGATCCGTCAGTGGCGGAGGTGCAGCAGGCCCACGATCGCTTGAGCTACAGCATTGCTTCCCTGGCGGCGATTCCTCGCTGGTCGCGGTTTCACGGTCAGGCCCAGGCCGACCTGGCCCAATATCAAACTGAGATTGCTGATCTCGACCAAATTATTCGCGCCCAGCAGCGGGCCTACGAAGCTGTCCAGGTGGGCCAAGATCCGCCCCATCCCCTGGCCACTTGGGTTGAAGCTCGCCTACTGTGGCGGCAGGCGGTGAACTTGCTGGATCAAGTGCCCAGTCACAGCCCGATTTACCCCTTAGCCCAAACCAAGCGCCAGCAATACAGCGCCAATCTCGACAGTATTAACCAGCGGGTCGAAACCGAGCAGGCGGCAGCGGATGCCCTCAGTGCGGCGATTCAAACCAGTCAGTTAGCCCAAAGTCGTCACGAAGAAGCGGACAGTTTATCGAGCTGGCAACTGACCCACCAAGACTGGCAAACTGCCGTCAACCTGCTGCGCCGGATTCCCCAGGGGACGACAGCCCGTCGAGAAGCGGCAGAACTGCTGCCGGTGTATCAACGCCAGTTGATTGAAGCCCGCGATCGCAGCGCTCAAGAAGGCATTGCCGAACAAACCTATCGAGATGCTGTGCGGGCGGCCAGCGCTGCCCAGGCTGAGGAAGAAAACAATCAGTGGACTCGGGCGGTCAGTCACTGGCGGGCAGCCCTGAGCCGAATTGAGCAAGTGCCCCAAGCGACCCGCCGCCATGAAGAAGCCCAAGGCTTAGAGCAGGATTACCAAGCTCGGTTGACCCAGGCCCAGCAGCATCTCCGCAGTGCAATGGCGATGGAAACCATCCAAGGGGATCTCGCCGATCTCTGTGGGGGCTCTCCGGCAGTCTGCCGCCACAGTTTTAGCCGCAGCCATATTCGCCTTGATATTGTCGGAACCTATGATCTGGCCCTAGCCCAAACCATCACCCCGCCCCCGCAGCAGTTGGCCATCACCACTGCGCCAGATGTGCAGCAGCGAACCAATGCCTTGGTTCAGGGGGTCAGTCGGATTGGTCACCAAGTTAACTTGCCGGTTGACCTATACGATTCAGACGGCTTGCTGATTGCCCGCTACCGGCCAGAACTGAACGGCTTCGTCAAGCAGTAGGTGGGCAAAGACCCCAATCTCTCAGCCATATGAAAACGCGAAAGGGGGGCAAGTCTGCCCCCCTTTCGTATCAGATGAGTTGTGAGAACGAACTTACAGCGGCATTTCTGCGGCTTGTACTCGCTCCACCTGCTTCTTCTTCAGCACCAGCATGATTTGGGAGATGCTCACCGCAGCCAAGAAGGCAATCAAACCTTTAATCCGGTTGGGGCTTTGCAGCACGATTTCCCCTTCAGCTTGGCCGAATCCGCCGACGTTGGGGTCGCTGGTCAAAGCTGCCCCGGCGGTCACGGCGTCGCCTTCAGCCACAATCAGCTCAGGGCCAGCCGGGATGGTCACTGCGATCGCATCGCCATCATCGGACTGAACGGTGACGGTGTAGCCCCCAGCATCTGCTGGATCAACCGAAGTAATCACGCCAGCTTCCGGGGTCTTGTAAACCGCGTTGTTGCTGGCTTGACCGGTGGGGTACACCTGACCCCGACCTCGGTTGCCGCCAACGTGCACCGCGTACTTACCAAAGTTGATCGAAGAATCTTGGCCGGGATCGGGAGACAGAACCGGGAATACGATTTCCTGATATTGCTCACCGGGGACGGGGCCAACCAGCACCCAGTTAGGATGCTCGTCGCTGTAGGGCAGGAAGTAGGTGCTGCCCACTTCTTCTTTCAGTTCTTCAGGAATACGGTCAGCCGGAGCCACTGTGAACCCATCAGGCAGCATCAGCACTGCGCCAACGTTCAAGCCGCCTTTGCTGCCGTCGCCTAAGACTTGCTGAGTCTCAAGGTCGTAGGGAACCTTGACCACAGCTTTGAAGACGGTGTCGGGCAGAACCGATTGAGGCACCTCAACCTGCGTCGGCATGTGGCCCAGGTGGCAGTTGGCGCAGACAATCCGCCCAGTGGCTTCCCGAGGCGCTTCGTAGTTTTCCTGGGCCCAGAAGGGATAAGCCGCCGCTGCTTGGGGGAACGCCAAGTCACCGGCCATAAACATCAGGGTGGCCAAAAGTGCGATCGCAAGTC
>PXDR01000103.1 GCA_003566335.1 Cyanobacteria bacterium T3Sed10_344R1 | reverse complement strand
GGTTGACCTGCCTCTAGGAGGTCGAACAGAAAGTTCACGCAGTCGTGGGCGTAGTCCTGATCGCCGCAAATACCGGCATAGACTCCGCCTGAACCTTGATGGTTTTGAGTCATGATTGATTAGCTCACTTGTTTGGGCATTGCCCCCGCTTTGGCCTGTCAAAACTTGAGCGGGGGTTAACGGTTTTCGCTCATCTGCTGGCTCAGCGCGATCCAGTCGTTCAGCATCCCAGCAGCGCAATAGACGTGGCTCTCAGCCTGGACGCGTTTGCCATGCAGGTCAGCCCCCGGCAGAGCCCGGATCTCTTTGGCCAAGGCTTGCAGACGCTGGATTAGGTCTTCAGTCACTGCGGTTCCTCCATCGTTTCAATTCGGTCGGTGAATAGCGGGAGCGTGGCTACGGATGCGAGCCCAATCCCCACGATTAGACCTACGGCGATTCCCAGCGTTAAGCACTGGGATACTCGACCCCGGCCTGCTGCTTTCCCAAGCCTTTACTTGCCGCCAGTTGATCCATCACGGCCTGCTGGCTACGCTCAAAGCCCTGGGCAAATTTCAAGCCTGCGAGCATCCCGGCTTGCTCCCCAAGCTGTTCATTTGCCGCCATCACAGCCGCTAAGAAATTCTGCTGCTGCTCTGCGCTGTCCTTGGCCACTCCTATAACCTGCTGCATCGCGGCTAGGGTGCCGTTGCGGCGGTCGGGGGCTTGGTAGCGCCCAAAGCTCAAGGTTTCGGGCTGCTCGTACCGGGCCAACGGATCACCTGATGCGGCTTGGGGCTCCAATACATCGGGCGTGACTGCCGGTTGAGGCTGCTTGGGCCAGCGCCGCTGGAGGGCTGTGACCGCTGACTGACCTAAGCCATCGGTGACGCTGATGCCCAAGTCCTGAAGATGCTTGTGGGCAGTGCTTTTCGGGATTGAGTTGCGTTTGCAATAGCTCGATAAAGATTCCATCTGAACAACCTGTGAACGGTATTGGAACTGGGCTGGGACAGGTTTGAACAAGCTTGAACGGGGTGAATCCGTTCCGGCCTAGTTCTGGTGCTGTTCTCAGCCCGTTCACAGACAATAACACATTTGACTGTTATGATGACATCAATATGTGGCTTATTGCTGTCACTGGTACCCCTAACATAAGAAAGGCGGTAATATGCCGGACATGACTAAAAAAGTTCAGGTGACGCTGCCCGACCGTTTGGCAGGCGATTTAGAGAGATGGGCTGTGGCTGAAGGAAGGCCGCTGTCGAACCTATGCGCCTACCTGCTGGAACAAAGCGTTCGGGATGCCAGAAAGACGGGCGACTATCCACAAGAAGCTTTGAGATCGGAGGAAAGCTCTGAGCCCTGAGAACGTTAGCCGGTGAGGCAGCCCAGAATAAGTAGCAACAAGGATATTCACTGAGCTTGAATAAATGCGAGCATCAAAGAGGACGAATAAATGTGGGTGATTTTCAAAGCCGACTTAGACGCCCCAGGGTGGCAGGATCGAATACTGCTACCCAAGAGCAGCTTTACCAGCGTCCTTGCTGAAGAGGCTTGGCACGATGGCAAGCTTCCTCAGGTAGGCGATCGGGTTTACGAGTCACGCCGTAATGAGGGCGAGGTGGAAGCCCGCGACGGCGATTGGCTAGTTGCAGAGGTAGAGGTGTTCACCGGCTCAAAGGGCAACCAAGTTGTGATCTGCCATTGCACCTACAGCCCCATCACTCCCAAATGGGAAAAGTTGGAGCGGCTGAACTCCGTACCTACATCAGTGAGCACAGCCTAGCCTCATGGAATATAGAGACTGAGCCCTATTAAGAGAGAGCCCGCCTGAGATGAAACCCACGGAGGTCAGCAAATGAGCACTCCAAACGCAACGCTATCAGCGCTGGAAGCTGTATCGGCCCGGCTTGAGATTATTACCCGGTCGCTAGAGCGCACGGCGGCGGCAGTCGAAGCTAACAGTGGCCATGTGGCCAGTCTTAGCGAGTCAATCACTCGACTCGAAAACCTGATGGAAAAAAGGTTCGACAATCTTGAAGCCCTTATGCGACAGCAGCTAGAGCTATCGCGACAGCAGCACGAAACAGCTCAGATGCAAGGCCGCCACATTGACCGCCTGATGTCGATTACCGAAATGCTGATCCAGCAGCGGGTGGCATGAGCAAGAGTGAGCAGAAATCTACTGACTCCTAAATCACTGTTGCGATCGCAATCTCAGCAAAGGAACCCCCAGGAATGACTGAATCTAGCAGACTAGACCGAATCGAACTACTCCTAGACCACAGTGCAGCTCAGCAGGCCCAGAACACCGACATGATTGCAGCGATGGGGCGACAGCAAGAAATGATGGCCCGTCAGCAAGTCGAGGCTAACCAACAACTTCGAGACTCTATCAATGACGTTGCAGTCATGGTAAGCAACTTGGCTTGGCAAAACCAGGAAACTGATCGGCACTTTAATGCCTGGAGAGCTGAGGCCCAGGAGAATCGACAGCACAACGACCAAAACCACCGCGCTTTCACAGAATCATTTCAGGCACAGATGGCAGAGATTGCCCGCATCTCACAACGGTCTAATGCTTAATGCTTGCCTAACTTTGTGCGGTCTGGGTTCTGCCGTCAGCAGTAGAAAAAACTACCCACAGCCCTTG
>PXDR01000332.1 GCA_003566335.1 Cyanobacteria bacterium T3Sed10_344R1 | reverse complement strand
GTCGCCTGTGCAATCAGTACCGCTGATAACCATGCCAACATGGCTGAATCCTGCCCTAATGCAAATACAGCGAGCAGTGTAGCACGGTCATTTAGGGGTTGAGCTTAGTCGATCTGGTTTGCTAATGCGCCCACGACCATCACCTGGGCGACCTTTCCGGCTGGGATATGGGTTTGACCCTGGGGCACCACGGCCAAGGCGTTGGTGCGACTGAGGTTGATCAGGTTGCCGGAGCTGTGGCTGCCTCCGGCGAGGCTAAAGGTGAGGCCGGTTGCCGTAACCTGGATCTGGCCCCAGAGGTAGGTTTCTCGCTGCCCCCCGGCCTTGAGGTCGGGATGGGAAGCCACCGGCAAAAACAGTGGCCCCCAGGGGGCTTGCCGCCCCGAGCCCTTTTGCAGGGCAGGCTGGACAAAGCGCCAGAAGCTAACCAGAGACGAGACCGGATTCCCCGGCAGGCCAAAGTAGAGCACCGGAGGACGATCCGCAGATCCGGCTAGGGTCGCTACGGTCAGCGGTTTACCGGGCTTCACCGCTACTGACCGGATGTGCAGGGTCGCCCCCAGATCCGTTAGCAGCTGATCAATAAAGTCGTAATCCCCAACCGAGACGCCCCCCGAGGACAGCACCACGTCAGCCTGGGCGACGGCGGTGGCGATTCCTTGGCGCAGCTTGATCGGATCATCCGGCACGATCCCAAGGCAAATTGGCTCTGCCCCGGCTTGCTGCACCAAAGCCGCCAGGGCAAACTGGTTTGAGTCCACAATTTGCCCTGGCCCTAGGGGCTCGTGGGGTTGAACCAACTCATCCCCTGTGGATAGAATCGCCACCCGCAGCCGCCGATGGACGCTGACTTCAGCACATTGGGCTGCGGCCAGCACCGCAATGTCGGGTGCGCCCAAGACAACCCCAGCGGGCAGCAGTTCGGCCCCGGCCTGGTGGAAGCTGGCCCGTCGTCGCACAAAAGCCCCTGGACTGGGGGCTTCGAGGATGGTGATGCGATCGCAATCCTTCTGAGTCAGCTCCTGCATCACCACCGTATCGGCCCCGTCCGGCATCATCGAACCGGTGAGAATCCGGGCCGCTTCTCCCGGCTGGATCGTGCAAGTGGGGGGCCGTCCCGCCGGGATTTCTTCCACCACCGTCAGGATGGCTGGCAGAGCGGCTAAATCCTGGTGGCGCACCGCGTAGCCGTCCATGGCCGAGTTATCCCAGTGAGGAAAATCGAGGGCACTGAGAACCGGTGCAGCCAGCACTCGCCCGAGGGCGGCGGAGAGGGGCACGGTTTCCGGTTGCTGGGGGCAAGTCATCAGCGCCAGGATTTGGGCTTCGGCGGCGGTGGCTGGGGTCATGGTAAAGCCAGAAACTGCTGGGGCCATTTTCTCATTTCCGTGAGCCGATGCCGAGGCTCCTCTGTCTTCAGCATCCTTTAAATTGTTTAGGCATGTTTCTTAGGCATATTTAGGCAATTAGATTTGGCCGTTCAAGGTCAAGCAACCTGCTGAGATGACCGACTCTGCCCTTATCCCTTGCCCCCTTACCTTTCCGCCTATGTCCCTTGTCCTTGCAGATGTATTACGTCAGCGACGGCAGCGCCTCGCCCAGCAGTTTGATGGCCCGGCAGTGCTGTGGTCGGGGCAAGCCCCCCCTCGGAACTTTGCGGCCAATGTCTACCGGTTTCGGGCGAGCAGCCATTTTTTGTACTTTGCCGGGCTGCCACTGCAAAGGGCGATGATTCACCTAGAGGCCGGACGACTGACCTTGTTTTGGGATCAGCCGTCGCCCGATGCAGCCCTGTGGCATGGCCCCCAGCCAGGTCGGGATCAGATCGCCGCTGAGATTGGGGCGGATGCGGCCTATCCCCTGGCGGAGGTAACCCCCTACCTGACCGGGGCGGCAACAATCGCCGTTCAGGATGGGGCCACCCATGCCCAGCAGTCGCTGATGCTAAACCGCTGGATTCCCCAGGCAACGGAAGCGATTGGCCGCGATCGCAGCTTAATTGAGGCCGTGATTCACCTGCGACTGCATCACGACCCGCTGGCGCTGAACCAACTGCGACAAGCGGCAGCGGTCACCGTTAAGGCCCATCAAGCTGGACTGGCGGCGACAGCTAACGCGCCCCGCGCCGCCACCGTTCGGGCGGCAATGGAGCAGGTGATTTTGGCCGAGGACATGACCTGCGCCTACCCCAGCATCGTCACCCCCCAGGGCGAAGTGCTGCACAACGACCAGTACGCCGCTGCCCTCAATCCCGGAGACTTGGTGCTAGCCGATGTGGGGGCCGAAACTGTCGGGGGCTGGGCCGCAGACGTTACCCGCACTTGGCCGGTGTCTGGTCAGTTTTCCCCTAGCCAGCGCGCCCTCTATGACCTGGTGCTGGCGGCCCATAATCACTGTCTTGCCCTAGCTAAACCAGGGGTGGAGTATCGGGATCTACACTTGGCAGCAGCGGCAGTGTTGACCGATGGGCTAGTAGATTTGGGAATCTTGCAAGGCGATCGCGAGCAGCTCCTAGCCGCCGATGCCCACGCCCTGTTCTTTCCCCACGGGCTAGGCCATTTACTGGGTCTGGATGTTCACGATATGGAAGATTTGGGGGATGCCGCCGGATATGCCCCAGGGCGGCAGCGATGCGATCGCAT
>PXDR01000185.1 GCA_003566335.1 Cyanobacteria bacterium T3Sed10_344R1 | reverse complement strand
TGCTCATGGTTAATAGATTTTTGGGGTACGGGGAGATATTCTCCCTGCACCCTCTTTTTTTGGCTAGTCCCCCAAACGCTGGATACGCCCGATGGATACTGCTGGCAGCAGGCTAACGTCCTCGCTCTGTCCTCGCTCTACTCCTAGCCCTAAACCAACAGACCTGTATCCCCAACCGTTAAGCTATCAGTCTTCTCAGCACTGGCTTGGGCTTCTGGCAACCACATCACCCCAAACTCCTGGGCAAAGGCATGAATAATGGCTTGCCGCATCGCTTCAAAAGTTAGGCCAGGACAGAACTGAACCAGACTACCCACCGATTTTTGGGCCAATCCACAGGGCACAATCCGCTCAAATCCAGCCAAATCAGGGCAGATATTGACGGCAAACCCATGCATGGTGATCCAACGACTGGCTTTGATCCCAATAGCTGCCACCTTATGCCCCTCCAGCCAAACCCCGGTGAGGCCCGGTAGCCGTTCCCCAACCAGGCCAAACTGGGCCATCGCCCGAATAATCACCCCCTCAAGCTGCCGCATATACCAATGCAAATCTTGGCAGTACCGTCTGAGATTCAAAATGGGATAGACCACCAACTGCCCTGGACAGTGATAGGTCACTTCCCCACCCCGTTCTACCCGATGTAACTCACAGCCCGCCGCAACCAAATCTTGCTTCAGAAAGGTCAAACTGGCCCCTTGCCCCAGGGTGTAAACCGGGGGATGCTCAACCAACAGCAAGACATCTGCGAGATCGGCGTCTAGGTGCTGACGACGGTAGGCGACTAACTGCTGCTGAAGCGTCCACACCTCAGCATAGGGGCGCAAGCCCAGCCATCGTCGTTGACAAGACCGGGGCGGCTTAGAAGGCCGAGGGCTTACCCCTAAATTCTGCTCATTCTTACCACTAAGGGCATCCATTCGAGAAAAAAGCCTGAAAAACTTCCACCTTAAATTGCAGTCCCGTCATCAAGAATTATCAACGGATGCAAATGATTTTAACGGAGTTAGCGGGCCATAATCCCAGGTGCTAGGGTTAAACCATAGGCCAAATAAGTGGCCTAATTCGACCGAAATACAACGGAGGCAGCCCTATGAAGCTCGTTATCCAGGGCAAAAATATGGACATCACCGATGCGATTCGCAGCCATGTGAAGCAGAAGGTGGAAAAAGCAGTCAGCCACTTCCAAAGCCTCATCAATGAAGTGGATGTGCATCTGTCCGTAGCCAAGAATCCCCGCATCACCACTAATCAATCGGCAGAGGTTACCCTCTACCTAAATGGTGCGGTGGTTCGAGCTGAGGAGAGCAGTGATAATCTCTACGCCAGCATTGACCTCGTTGCCGACAAGATCACCCGCAAGCTGCGCAAGTATAAAGAGAAGCGCCAAAGCAAGAGCCATCCCTCGGTTAAGCCTAACGATGCGTTAATCAGCGCGCCGAGTGCAGATGTGTCTGAAGTCTTGAGCCAGCGTACCCCCAAACTACCGGATGAGGTCGTACGCACCAAGTACTTCGCCATGCCGCCGATGACGGTGCAACATGCCCTAGAGCAGCTGGAGCTGGTAGATCACGACTTCTATATGTTCCTCAACAGTGAGACTGACGAAATCAACGTGATCTATGAGCGTAATCATGGCGGGTACGGCTTGCTGCAGCCCCGTGTCGGACAATCGGTCAGCGATCGCCCGCAGAACGCCAACTTAGAGTCAGCTGCATAACGTTGACCGCCTGTCAGTTAGCTGTTCAATTCAGCGTTGATCACCGTTGTGCATGACGGCTGCTGACGAACGGCACTGTGAATGCCCCTAGCCTTAGGCTAGGGGCATTCATTATTTGTATGAGAGAGCAGCCTTAAAGGTCAAAGACCTGTTTTTCCCTACTCCCCCGTGCCCTAAGTGGCAGCCTGCTCCAGCAGAGGCGTGAGCTCGCCCGCGTTATCTAGGGCATGGATATCATCACAACCGCCAATATGCTGGTCATTGATAAAAATTTGAGGCAAGGAACGGCGGCCATTAGAGCGGGCTGCCATCACATCTCGGGTATCTTCGTCGCCGTCGATGCAGTATTCCTCATAGGCCACACCCTTGCGATCTAACAAGCTTTTAGCCTGAACGCAGAAGGGGCATCGACTCCAAGTGTAAATCTCGACCTTAGGTGCCATAAGCTACGGAGTAAACCAGTAAAAGATTATAGATACAGACTGCAGATCCTACAGGTTCCAAGACCTAAGGGCAGAACCTCAGGACGATGCGGTGTCAGCCCCTATTGTAGTCATCCTAACTAGACAAAGTTCACTGGGGAACGGCTTTCACCTCGTGAGCTTGCACCTCTAGAACCAAATCACCAACCGTGACCTGATCTCCGGCAATGAGTTTGCGACCTCGGCGGGTTTCAACGACCCCATTGACCGCGATGCCCCCATTGAGAATTAAGAGCTTCGCCTCGCCGCCAGATTGGGCTAGGCAGCGATGTTTAAGAAATTGGTCTAGCTTGATATGCGCAGTCTGGGCCGGGGAGCCGGGTGTGGGAGAGACCATAGTGTTTACCCATAGAAGGTAGAGGGGACTATCTAACAATGAGCGATAGAGGATCAATGAGCGATAGAGGATAGATCAGGGAAAAATCAGCGCCAGTAAGCGGC
>PXDR01000503.1 GCA_003566335.1 Cyanobacteria bacterium T3Sed10_344R1 | reverse complement strand
GAGACTGCCATCAGCCCGCACAATCAGCAGACTCTCATGCTGACCGCTGAGCTGAAGGCGACCCGCTTCGTATAGCAGCAGGGCTAGGGTCATCTGTTTATAGGTGCCCATGCGGCGGGTGTTGTCATACAGCAGCTGATTGACCGTCCCAATCAGCTGCATCAGATCAGTTTCGCCGTGGAGCAACAGCGTCCGCACCGCCGTCTGGGCCATCAGCATAATCATGCCGCTGGCTAGACCATGGCCGGTGACATCGCCAATGCCAAAGTTGATGCTGCTGTTTCCCGCTGTCCAAACGTCGTAATAGTCGCCACCCACCTGGGTCGCAGGCTCCATCGATCCGGCAATGTCTAGACCGCCCAAATTCGGCAGATCGGCGTCTTTGGGTAGCAGCATGGTTTGCAGTTTTCGCGTCAACTCCACTTCCGTCTGGGCTCGGGCTAGGGCCAACTCTGCATCCCGGCGCTGGGTAGCTTCTTGCCGCAGTTGCTGGAGGGTTTTTTCGAGTTGGTGGGCTTTTTCAATCCAGTCAGCGACATCCCCCAAGATGGCCTGGGCCGCAGCATTCACCGTTGCGGTAGACTCAATCCCCAGCCACGGCAGGGGGGCAATCAGCTGCTCAGACTCCCACAGGGTCTCGAACTGGCCGTCAGGGGTGGCACGCCCAATGCGACAAGGCTTGGCAATGTGGTGATTGGCTTGCAGGGTAATGCTGCCGCCGGGGGCCGCAAAGCTTTGGCCAATGGCGGCTTGGCGCACTTGGGTAGGGTTAAAAGACTGGGCCAGTTCCACCGCCTGTCGCCAGAGATAGACCTGGCTGTAGGCCGCTTCAATCGGGTCACTCGTCACCCGATCTGGGCCGTAGCGCTGCTGAAAGGCGTGAACAAACCGCTGGTTATCGGGCTGGGCCAAGCTTTGGAAATAGCTCCAGGCGCTGTAGTGGCCAGTAGCGGCGGGGCCAATTTGCTGTAGCTCCTCTTCGGCAATGCTGACGGCCATAATCGGCACTTGATCCGGAGTCAAACCGGCAGCTTGATACTGTCGGTAAAAGGCAACGTTAGCCTGACCATTCAGGGTGTTGAAGACGGCGTTGGGCCGGGTGCGCCGAATCCGCTCTAGGGTGGGGGAAAAGTCAAAGATATCGGCGGATAGGGGGATTAAATCTTCGCCCACCACCGTTCCCTTGCAATGGTCAACTTGGGCGCGGATAACCTTGTGCGCTGTCCAGGGAAACACATAGTCAGAGCCGACTAGATAGATGCGATCGCCAAATTGCTCCATCAACCAGGTCAGGGCCGGTTCAACCTGTTGGTTGAGACAGCAGCCGGTATAAAACACCCAGGACGAGGTTTCTAACCCCTCATATTGGATCGGATACCACAGCAGGCGCTGATGGGCCGTCACTACCGGAATCACGGCTTTGCGACAGGCTGACGTCCAGCAGCCAAATAGGGTATTGACGCCAGCATTGGTCAACAGATCTTGGGCCGCCGCCGCAAACGTTTCGGGATCAGAAGCCCCATCGCGCAATATCGGCGCAATGGGTTCACCCAGGAGACCGCCCTGGTGGTTAATTTCATCAATAGCCATCAATGCTGCGTCAATCAAAGCGCTTTCACTGATCGCCATTGCCCCGGACTGAGAATGCAGGAGACCCACTTGAACCATGGTGTTTTTTGATATTCCTAGCTGACGAAAATAGACCTGATATAATCGCCAGACAATGCCGTCTGGCGCGGTTGACGTTGAACAAACCAGGGAAGGGTGGGGTAATGGCAGATTGGCAGGTTGTGGCAGGCGGAGTAACTGCGCCTAAAGGCTTTAAGGCAGCTGGGATCGCCGCCGGATTAAAATCCTCGGGAGCCCCAGATCTGGCCCTGATTTTTTCTGAAACCCCTGCGATCGCAGCCGGTGTGTTCACCCAAACCCAGGTGCGGGCCGCCTGTGTGGACTATTGTCGCCAATGTCTCGACACCAAAGCTGTCGCCCAAGCCATCCTCTGCAATGCCGGTCAAGCCAACGCCGCCACCGGAGCCCAGGGCTGGGCCGATGCCGTCACCAGCGCCGAGCAGCTTGCCACCCACCTCAACATTCCCGCCCAACAGGTGCTGATTGCCTCTACCGGCGTAATCGGCCAGCGGATTAAGCTGGATAACCTCGTCGCCAATCTTCCCACCCTAATCAATCAGCTTTCCCCGGATGGCTCAGATGCAGCGGCCCAAGCTATCGTCACCACAGACTTGGTGACCAAATCCATTGCCCTAGAAACCCACCTTGGCGACCGCCCGGTACGCATCGGCGGCATCTCTAAAGGGTCCGGCATGATCCACCCTAATATGGCCACCATGCTGGGATTTGTCACCTGTGATGCCACCGTATCCCCTGCCCTCTGGCAGGCCATGCTACGCCGCGTCGCCGATCGCAGCTTCAACCAAATCACCGTGGATGGTGACACCAGCACCAACGACTCTCTGATTGCCCTAGCCAACGGCGAGTCCCGCACCCCGGCGATCACCGAGAGCGGCCCAGATGCCGACAAGCTGGAAGCCATGCTCACCACCGTTTGTCAGTACCTAGCCCAGGCAATCGCCCGAGATGGGGAAGGGGCCACCTGCCTGATGGAAGTTACGGTTACCGGTACCGCCAACG
>PXDR01000060.1 GCA_003566335.1 Cyanobacteria bacterium T3Sed10_344R1 | reverse complement strand
TAGGACAATAATTGACGCAGAACTATGCAGAACTATGTTGAGGGGGGCTGAAAAAGCTCATCCACATGCTTGAACTGATCGTGCTCCCTGAACGCTTGGCAATTTGCCGTCTCCCCGCAGGCTGTCCGCTTCCGGCTTGGTTTGTGGGCGGCACCCTGAGCTCCGTCACATCCTCCGCTGATGAGACCTCAATTGTCTGTGCTGCCAACATCGTGCCGCCTGACATCACCGTCGAATCTGGGTGGCGGGCCATCAAGGTTGTGGGGCCACTCGACTTTGGCCTCACTGGGATTCTCTGCTCGATTGCCCAGCCCCTGGCCGAGGCAGAGGTGTCAATTTTCGCCCTTTCGACCTACGACACTGACTACGTTCTGGTGAAAGAGTCTGCGCTTACGACTGCGATCGCAGCCCTATCATCATTCGGGCATCGCATCGAGCAGGCCGCTCATCCCCTGCCCGCTTATGGGGACAGAAGCTTACCGGGGTAGCAGGGTCGCGCGCGTGCTCTCTCCTGTTTCAAACGCATGAACGGCCCGAGGCTTGATAAACACCGCCTGCTGAGGCTGGAGCTGTAACTCTGCCAACCGAGACCGGGTGAGTAGGGCCATGATGCGCTGATCATCCACCGACAGCTCCACCTGAATTTCCCAACCGAGGTGAGTAATCCGAATCACCTTAGCGGGTAATGTCTCTGGCTCTGGGCTGAGGTGAATCTCGACATCCTGGGGCCGCAAGAACAGCGATGCAGCGGTGGACGAACCGGGACGATTAGCCAAGGGGGAAGTGCTGGGCAGCACATTCACCGCCCCGATAAAGCTCATGACAAAGGGAGACGCCGGACGGTCATAGACGTCTGCCGGGTGACCGACTTGTTCAATCCGCCCCTGGTTCATCACCACAATTTCGTCGGCAATCTCCATTGCCTCTTCTTGGTCGTGGGTGACAAATACCGTGGTGATGTGGACTTCATCATGGAGCCGTCGCAGCCAGTCCCGCAGATCTTTGCGCACCTTGGCATCGAGTGCGCCAAAGGGTTCATCCAGCAGCAGCACTTGGGGCTCGACTGCCAAAGCCCGCGCTAGGGCTACCCGCTGTCGCTGCCCCCCCGAAAGCTGGGCCGGATAGCGATTGCCCAACCCGCCGAGCTGCACGAGATCCAGCAGTTCTTCGACCCGATTTTTGATGTATGCCTGGGGCCGTTTCTGAATCTCCAGGCCAAAGGCAATGTTTTTGCGGATGGTCAGGTGCTTGAACAGGGCGTAGTGCTGAAACACAAAGCCGACGTGGCGATCTTGAACGCTTTTGTAGGTGGCATCTTGGCCGGTGAGCAAAATCCGGCCCGAGTCGGGCTGCTCTAGACCCGCAATCAGCCGCAGCAGGGTGGACTTACCGGAACCCGAAGGGCCTAACAGCGCCACGAGCCCGCCATCGCCCACCTGCAAGCTGACCTCATCCACAGCCTGAAAGGTGCCAAATCGTTTCGAGACGTGCTCAACCGTAATCGTCATGGGGTGCTCCAAGGTAGGGGACATCAACAAGTTCAGGCGATCGCAACCTAGACTCCAGCCGACAGCCAGATTGTCCTGAATCGGCTCGGGATTAGGTCTTAGATGAATGACTTTCTCTTTGCAAGTGAATTTGAAATGTTCTGTGATACTATCTCATTCAGCGACAATAATCACCAGTATCCCGGTCGGATATTCGGTGATTACGAAGCCGCAGCCATGTGAATCAAATCCAGTTGATCGATAAGGAGTGGGCTATATGGTGCGATCGCACGATTCCAAAGAGTTTCAGTTCAGCTTCCATGTCCCCATTACCCGGCGACGTTCCCTCGCCTTGGCCTTGGCGGGCTTTGGTCTGGCCACGGGTATTGCCGCTTGCGGCGGTGGCTTGGATGGCAGCACCACTGCTGAAGGTGGCGGGGACGCTGGAGAAGCAGCCAGCGGCGGCACCGTAGAACTGACCCTCGTCAGCTATGCCGTCACCCGAGCTGCCTACGAAAACATCATTCCGTTGTTCACCGAATACTGGGAAGCCGAAACCGGCCAGACCGTGCTGTTTGACCAGAGCTACGGTGGGTCTGGCTCCCAAACCCGAGCAGTGATTGATGGCTTAGAAGCCGACATCGTGGCCCTGGCAATTCCGGCAGACACCTATCAAATTCAGGAAGCCGGGCTGATCGAACCAGGCTGGGAAGCGGCCACGCCCGAGGGAGACGGCATTGTCCACCGCTCCGTTGGCGTGATTGTCACCCGAGACGGCAACCCCAAGAATATTCAGGGTTGGGAAGACCTCACTCGCGATGACGTTAGTTTCATTACCGCTAATCCTCAAACCTCTGGCGGTGCCCGCTGGAACTACCTGGCGCTGTGGGGCTTTATCACCCAAAACGGCGGGAGCGAAGAAGAGGCCCAAGCCTTTGTTACCGATGCCTATGCCAATGTGCCGGTCTTGCCTCGGGACGCTCGGGAAGCCACCGACGCTTTCTTTACTCAAGGTCAAGGGGATGCCCTGATCAACTATGAAAACGAGGTGATCTTGGCCGCCCTTCAGGGCAACGAACTGCCCTACGTCATCCCCGACGACAACATCTCCATTGACAACCCGATTGCCGTAGTGGATGGCTATGTCGATCAACGGGGCACG
>PXDR01000064.1 GCA_003566335.1 Cyanobacteria bacterium T3Sed10_344R1 | reverse complement strand
TATGGCAGCGTGGCCCCCGGCCCGATTTGGCAGCGCTGGCAGCAGCAGTACAAAAATGTGGCGAATACGTCGGTCATGGCTCTGCCAGATCGGCTGCTCAGCCTCTGGGAAGGGGGGCTGCCCCATGCCCTAGATCTCGACAGCCTGGAAACCCGAGGCATCGACAACTTAGGAGAGCTCAGCCCCAACTGCACCTACTCAGCTCACCCCAAGCGGGATCCGATAACCGGGGAAATTTTCAACTTTGGCTTAGTGGCCGGGGCTAATAGCGTCTTGAACCTCTACCGCTGCGATCGCAACGGCAAGGTGATCAAACAAGCCGCCCTTGATCTCAACGGCATTCCCCTCATTCACGACAGCGTGTTGGCGGGGCCGTACTGGATCTTTGCCGTGCCTCCGGTGCGGCTGAACGCCCTGCCCGCCGTGCTGGGCCTGCGCAGCTTTAGCGATGCCCTGATCTGGCAACCTCGGCGGGGTACCCAAATCTTTGTGATTGATCGCGACAGCCTGGAACTGGTCAGCCTAGAGCAAACCGATCCCTGGTTTCAGTGGCATTTTGGTCGGGGCACCCACAACCTAGACGGCACGGTTTCCATTGACCTGGTGCGCTATCCCGACTTCTCTACCAATCAACATTTGAAAGAAGTCGCCAGCGGCCAGGTTGAGACCGAGATTAACAGCGGGCTCTGGCAGCTTCAGCTCAACCCCCAGACCGCCACCGTCACCCGGGCAGATCTCCTAGTGGATCAAACCTGTGAGTTTCCGGTGCTGGCGGGAGAACACACTACCTATCTGTCCTGCCATAGCGGGGAGCATCGCGGGGAACTGTTTGATGCGATCGCGCGGTTTGATGCCCATACCCAGCAGCTCACCGTCGCCCCGGCTGGCCCTGGCTGCTATCCCTCAGAGCCGATCTACGCGGCAGACACTGAGAACCCCAACCAGGGTTGGCTAATCACCGTGGTCTACAGCGGCCCGGCTGACCAAAGTGAAGTGTGGATTTATGACTGCGATCGCATCGCCGATGGCCCAGTGTGTCGTTTGGCTCTGCCCCAGATCATTCCCCACAGCTTTCACGGCACCTGGAACCCCGCTGCGATCGGCTGAACATCAACTACGCCAATTAGCCTAGGCGGAGCTAGACGTATTTAAAGCCCGGATTAACTCCCGGCAACTTCCGTGGGGATTCTGTAAATTAAATTACATTGTCCTGAGGAAATTCTTTCCCTGAGGAATCCTATAGATAGAGGAAGTGCTCGTCCTGGAGGCTTGGGGACACCGGCCCCACCCCAGTCAGCGTCATTTCTCGACCCCATCAGCGTTGTGTGCATGTTTCCTTCGAACCCAGTTGCCGGTTTGATAACTCGGCTACTGAGTGGCCGCTCCCAAGGTTGCTATGTCTCAACATCTCGACGATTTATCTTTACTGCGCCAGTATCTGCGCCAAGAATCTACCCTCCTCGCCAATCCAAACCTGCGGGTACAGCCCGTCGCCGATGCGGTGCAGTTGCTCAGCCGCACAGGGGAGCTGCTGGCTTCTGCTAAGTTCAATTCGCTTCCGGCTAGGGTCAGCATTCGCCCAGACTCTGACTATGAACCGCTGCTAAAAAAGCTGCTGCTAGCCCATAGCTTTTTGCCCACGGGCCAGTGCGAAGACCACCAGTTCTATTGCTATCAGTACCACCCCATTCCCGAGGGGTATACCCTCAACGCCACCCCAGCCATGGCCCTCTGGAAAAGCTGGTGGGGCAAACGACGGCGGTTTTTAGGCAACGCCAGTCAAACTGACCTGCTGCTGTTTACTCGGCAAAAGTGGTATCCCGTGCGGGAAATGGTTTGCGATAAGGGCAGTCTGTTCATCAAAACTTGGGCGGGGGAAACTGCCCACACCGCCGAGGATTTGGTGGTGTGGCTAGAGCAAAGCAAGCAAGAAGAGGAAGAAGATAAGACCCAGTTTTTCTTCCCCCAGCCTGGAGAAACTGCGCCCCAGGCGGGGTTTCAGCCTCAAGTGCCTCAGGCAGATTCTCGGCCACAGGCCCAAGCAGCGCCCACTGCGCCCACTGCTCAGAAGTCTGAGCCTGTGGAGGATCGTCCTCAGACTGCGATCGCACCCCCTGCCGCTGACTTACAGCAAGTGGTGCGCTATCACCAAGGCAAGCTCTATGTGCGGACGGCCTTAGGCTACGTGGTGGTGGTGGGTTCCGATCTCCGCTGTGGCCTGAATCCTCAGTCGGCGGCGGGGCTTTACCCCGCAACTCAACTAGCGGTGCCGAAGGGCTAGGCATCCCCCGTAATCGACAGCGACTCAATCCAAATCCGGGGGCAGACCCCGCCTGGGGTGACTTCAGCCTCTGGCTCCACATAAACAATCGACTTAAGCAGATCCCGGAAGTCTCCGGCCACGGTAGCTGATTCAATGCTGACCCGCTCCCCGTGGTTCACCATCCAGCCGTCGAAGGGCAGGGAAAAAGAGCCTTGCAGGGCATTAACCCCGGCATGAAGCGCCTGAACATCGTCGATGAAGATCACGTTTTCAGCGGTGTCGAGGCTGCGGGGCTGGCCCTGGGTCGAACCGGCGGTGACCTGAAAGAAGTTGGGGCCAATGCTGACTTTTGCGCCAATGTCGGCATTGCCGGTTGGGGTTGCGCCC
>PXDR01000164.1 GCA_003566335.1 Cyanobacteria bacterium T3Sed10_344R1 | reverse complement strand
GCGCAATGGCTACAGCAGGGCACCCAGGTGTATTTCTTTGCCCATTGTCCCGATGAGCGCCAGTCCCCTGGCATTGTTCAGCTAACGTATCACCAGCTTCAGACTCACCTAACGCTGCCGCCCTTACCCTGGGACGAACAGCCCCAGGATCCGGCACAGCTAAGCTTGTTTTAGCAAGCCTATTTTAGTAAGCTTGTCCTAGTGAGTTCAGTCAACTTGTTGTAGCTAAAGCTAAAAAGGCTAGCGGGCGTCTAGTCGTTATCCCAGTCTTCTCTGCCCATCAAATCGCTGATACGATCGCGCAGCAGATAGCCAGAAGCTTCTAGCTCACATTCCACCAGCGTCCATTCCCGAGCTGGGATGTACTTGCAGAGGGTGTAGATGGGCTGTTGACGGCTCACAGAACCACGCTGGACTAGGTGCCGAGCTTCGTCCCGGATAACGTCGATGGAGTACTGAAGAGATTGCAGCATGATGAATCCTAATCTTGCTAACGAACCAATGTAATCGGCAGGCTTGTGGGGGCAGGGACGGCTTAAGGACAACTTAAGCAAGGCAACTGAAAGGATGGGCCTGGGTCTGCACTGACTGAACATGACCTGGATATGGGGGCAACCCATGACCGCTCAGCAAGTGACAGTGTGCCCGGAAAATCGTTACATATCTCAATATGTAGTGAATTTTACTGATTTTTCCGGCGTTTGCCTACCGAGCCGCCTACATTTTCGCCCCAAAAATTGCCTACGCGCATTAATAAATGTTGTTTGGCATACCAGCAGCTACCCGCTGCATGGGCCAAATCCCGTTACTTCCCGTTACTTTTGTTGATATATCTAGCCTAACAAGGGCAGATTAAGCGCCGTAGGCTGAAACATTAATCTAGGCTTAAGTCTCAGCCCAGAAGCAGCAGGCCAAGAGATCTAATTTTCTTAAGGTTTTCATTAAGATTCAGCTTGTCGTTGCCCGACTAGGGCCGCTGCTAGGGTCAAGGCTTCTGAAAAGCTGGTGGCATCGGCGATCCCCTGCCCCGCGATGTCAAAAGCGGTGCCGTGATCTGGGGATGTGCGCACGAAGGGTAGGCCGATGGTGGTATTGACGGCTCGGTCAAAGGCCAGCAGCTTCACCGGGATCAATCCCTGATCGTGGTAGAGGGCCAGGTAGGCGTCGTGGGCAGTCGCCCCAGGCTGGAACCAAGCTTGGCCGGGGGCAACCCACAGGGTATCGGGGGGCACGGGGCCAGTTAGGGTGACTTGGGGACAGCGCTGGCGCTGTTGGTTGAGCCAGGGGATCAGCCAGTCCTGTTCTTCGCGACCCAGCTGGCCCTGTTCGCCGCTGTGGGGGTTGAGTCCTGCGATCGCAATCTGAGGCCGCGCCAAGCCAAAATCTCGTTGCAGACAGTCCAGCAGCAAATCCAGCTTCTGGCTCATCAGGTCTGGGGTCAGGGTTTGGCAGACTTGGGCCAGGGGAATATGGGTGGTGGCTAAGAGGGTGCGCAGTTGCCAGCCAGTGTGGGGCGACCGAGCGGCAAACAACATGCCAAATCGGGTTACCCCAGCAACTTCGGCCAGCAGTTCTGTCTGGCCGGGGTAGAGATGGCCTGCGGCTTTCCAGGCGGACTTGGCGATGGGGGCGGTGACGACGGCATCAAACTGACCAGCTTGGGCGGCTTGGCTGGCGGCGACTAGGGCGGCAAAGCTGGCGGCACCGCTAGCGGCACTCTCTTGGCCGACCTGAATTTGCTCAGGGTGGGTCACCGGGACATCTAGCAGCGGCCAGGTTTCGGGATCGGCCAGGGGAACGGCGGTTTTAGGCTTTAGGGTCTGGTAGGCCCGCTGCCAAAGTCTGCGATCGCCGACCAGGGTAATCTCGGGGGCGAGGGCTGGGGATGAGGGGAGTTGCGATCGCAAGTTAGCCAGCGCTTTCAGCACCACTTCTGGGCCAATCCCTGCGGGGTCTCCTAGGGTTATGGCTAGTCGAGGCCGAGACTGGGTTGGGCTCAGCGGCGGGGGGATTAGAGCAACATCTGGCATAATCTCAAGCCCAGAACCAAACTGTCCCAGGATCTGTCCTAAAATTAGGTTTGCAACATTAGTTCTCAGTATCGCTCACTAGCCACTGCGGCGCTGGGGGATAACCGTAAGAAAGGATAAAGGCAATGGGTGAAGAAATTTTTACCACGGCGATTCTCATGTTTAGCCTCGTCATGGTGGGGTTAGGGGTTGGGTTCGCCATGCTGAAGCTTCAGGGCGGCGAAGAATAAGTCAGGGGCAGCCCGCCAAGTCGTTGGGCTAGATAGTTGCGCCAAATCATTGGTGCGCCAAATCATTGGTGCACTGAACCTGAGGGCACTGAACCTGGGTGCACTGAACCTGCACCGAATACCTGAACTAGAAAAAGGCAGTCCTCCGGGGCTGTCTTTTTCATTTCAGATCCATCTCGGAGCGTGGCTTGGCGCGGAGCGCGGGTAACGCGGGGAAATCTGCTGCGATCGCAGCAGATTTCCGGTAGATTTCCCCTAGTTTTTTGCAGATCTCTACAGCCCGTAGCGGTAGCCGTTTCCTGCCTGCTGAGCCAAGGAGACTACTGTCAAACTGAAGAATAAATGAGAAGCATCTGATACTCTTATAAAAAGTTAACTTTCTCCTCATCCCTCATGACTGTACTGATCGTCGGTGCCACTGGCACCTTAGGAAGGCAAGTCGCCCGCCGCGCCCTGGACGAGGGATATGACGTGCGGTGCTTGGTGCGCAGCTTTCAAAAAGCCTCTTTTCTGCGGGAATGGGGGGCCAGTTTGGTGCGGGGCGATCTCTGCAAGCCCGACACCTTAACCCCAGCCCTTGAGGGAATTCAGTACGTCATCGACGCCGCTACCGCCCGACCTACCGACTCCCTCAGCGCTTATCAGGTGGACTGGGAAGGCAAAGTTAACCTAATCCAAGCGGCCCAGGCGGCGGGCATTGAGCGCTACGTCTTTTTCTCGATTCTCAACGCCGAGAAATATCCCCAAGTGCCGCTGATGGACATCAAGCACTGCACCGAAAAGTATTTGGCTGAAGCCGGGCTGCCCTACACGATCCTGCGTCCCTGTGGCTTTATGCAGGGCTTGGTGGGGCAATATGCCATTCCCATCTTAGAAAAGCAGTCGGTTTGGGTTATGGGCGAAGCGGCCCCCATTGCCTATCTCAATACCCAGGACATCGCCCGCTTTGCAGTGGCGGCGCTGACCAATCCCGCAACCGAAAATCGCAGCTTTCCCCTGGCAGGTACCCGAGCTTGGGGAGCCTATGAAATTGTCCGCCTTTGCGAACGGCTGTCGGGACAGTCGGCTAAAGTCTCCAATATGCCCCTGGGGCTGCTGCGCAACACGGGCCGGATTGCCCGCTTCTTTCAGTGGGGCTGGAACCTCGCCGACCGCCTGGCCTTTGCCGAGGTGATTGCTGGCAGCAAAGCCCTAGATGCGCCGATGGACGAGGTCTACGACGTTTTCGATATTCCCCGCTCTGAAATCACCACCCTAGAGCAGTACATGGAAGAGTACTTCAGCCGGATTATGAAACGGTTGAAGGAGCTTAACTTCGATGGCGACAAGGCCAAGAAGAAGAAGATCCCGTTTTAAGTTTTTAGCCCTTGAAGCTGAGGGGCAAGGAGTTGCCTGGGGTCAATGTCCCAGGTTTTGTGGGGAGTGTCGCCTTGCTGTCGATCCCAAGGGGTTTGCCAGCGGAGCCACTGACTGCCGCTGGGCAGGGGCGTGTTGGGGAGCTTGGCCCCCAGCCAAATTAGTGGCGTATTGGGTAGGGGAGCGCTGCCCCGACCGTCTGCTGCGACCCCAGCCAGGGTGCTGAGTACGGGGTGATGTCCCTGAACGATGCCGGTATCTGCTGTCCAGAGGCAGGCAGACAGGCCGCAGTTGAGGGCGTAGTGATGCAGAGAGGCGACGGCGGTCACGGCTTGCTCAAATTGTTCAGCGTCCCAGCTCATGCGGGTATCTAGGCAGAAGGTGACGCCCTGGCTGCTGCTGAACTGCTCTAGTTCTCGTACCCGCAGCTCTCCGTAGCGGGCGCTGGTGCGCCAGTGGATCATCCGGGTGGGGTCGCCCCAGCGATAGGGACGCAGGGCGCGGGTCATGCCTTCTTGGGCATCTTGGCTGGTGCGATCGCGATGGTAAAGCGCCCCTTGATCTTGCCCCAGGCTGTCAATTAGGGGGCATTGCTTCAGCGGCAGCACCAGGGGATAGACGATGGCGGCGGCGGGGACGGTCTGGGGCCGACAGCTCCAGAATAAGCCCAGGGGTTCGGCGGTGCGCAGGTCGAGCTGCTGCCAGCGGTAGATGCCCCGGTGTTTAGGGGTGAGGCTGTAGCGCCAGAGAAAGGGCAGGCCAGGGTCGAGGCTGGCGACGGCAATCTCGGGGGTTGGGCCGAGGGCGGCGGGGATGCGATCGCACACCTGAAGCAGCGATCGGGGCTTGCCGGTGGGATTGTTTAGGGTCACCTCAACCCACAGCGGTTCACCCACGGACACGGGGCGAATGGGGGCTCGGCTCAGGGTCAGGCCCAGCACGGCCCGAGTGGGCAGCACTGCCGCCACCCCTAGCAGGGCTGCCATTACCCCACTCATTACATAGAGCCAGCCGGACATGGTGTTGGTGGCTGCCCCAAAGAAAAATATCGCCAGCCCCAGCAGCAGCCAGCCGCTATAGTCCGGGGCAGCCCAGCGGGTTTCTAGACGACGGTTCCAGCGGGTGATCAGACCAGGATTAGCCACGGGGTAAGACCTCAAACTCTCCTAGATGTTCTTCCCCGGCCCGACTGGGCACGGAGTTGGCAACTGGCGTGAGCTGCAACGGCTTAAACCAAGGGGAAAAGCGCTGGCGAATTTCGGCGGGGGTGGTGGCGTAGGGTGGCCCGCCACCGCGATTGTGGGTGAAAAACACGGCCACTAGCCGACCCTGGGGCCGCAAGAGCTGGGCTGCAAGCGCCACATAGTCATCCCGGTGGCTGGGGTCGATGGCACAGTAACAAGTGTGCTCGACTACGAGGTCAAATTGCTGGGCATAGTCCGGCAAGAGTTGGAACATGTCTTGCTGTACAAACTCCAGCTTGAGTCCTGGGGCTTGATGCTGTTGGCGAGCGGCTGCGATCGCACCGGGAGCAAAATCTACCCCCAACACCTCAACCCCCTGTTCAGCCAGGAACCGGGCATCATGGCCCCGGCCACAGCCCAACACAATCGCCCGCTGAGGTTGCCAGGCAGACCCGTGCCACCAGATCACTAGAGGCGGTGATGGCTGGCCTAAATCCCAGCGAGTGGTGCCGTCCTCGTAACGCTGTTGCCAAAAATCTGGGGACAGGGTGTCTAGAGTCATGGGGGGCTGATAGGGGTTAACCGAGCCGGATGAAAGCCCGCTAGTTTTGATCTGGAGACTCCGGCGGCAGCTCCTTGAGGATCTTGAACCGAACGTGGTTCAGGGCCAAATCGCCAAGCTTGACGGGCGGATCTTGGGGCGGGGTTTCAATCTTTTCAAACGAGACGCCCTTGCCCATTTCCACGTGATACCAGGGCAACCCCATGAAGAACCGGGTTGGGTAGGGGCCGCCGTCAATCACATCATCTACATTAGACTCCATCGGCAGCCAGCCCACCCCTGGCACATAGAACTCTAACCACACATGGTTGAAGTCGGGCTCTAGGGGCACCCCCTGGCGGTCGGCGTAGGGCGGACATTTGTAGCGGCCCACGGTGCGGCAGGCAATGCCGTTGAGCCGACAGAGGGCCAGCAGCAAGCCGACGTACTCGCCACAGGAGCCAATTCCCCGCTCTAGCACCACGTCCGGGGTGTCGATATGGGGCTTGATGCCGTAAGACAACCGATCGTAAACATAGTTACGAATGCTGAGCACCTGGCGCAGCAGGTTGGTTTCTCGACCGACAGCTTCCTTAGCGGCAGCCTGGACAATCGGATTGTCCATAGCCAGTTCATCATCATCAATCAGATAGCGCTGGCTATAGTCCTCGGGCAGCGGCGGGCATCTTTCTAACTGGCGCTGGTTGAGTTGATATTTGATGCCGTGGACTTCAATTAGGGCTTTCCAGCCAAATAGGTGACTTTCGTAGGGGCCGAGTTCTTCAAAGTGAAAGACCGCCACCCGCTGACCGTTGATGATCTCTTCAGTAAAGGGCAAACCCACGGGCTGCACCTGGCGCACTCGCTGGCGGTCGGTGTCTGTGGGTAAGGCAATCCGCCAGGTTAACGGCTTGAGCGTGACTGGGTCGAGGGGCGAAATTTCCTCGGCGTAGGTCATCTCCAGCAGATAGCCATTGGAGCGGGTGTAGCCCTGCTCTCGGTTGTAAACAAACTGAAGCGAGTGCAAAAAGGTGCGATCGCGAAAGGTGAGCTGATGGGGGTTTTCGCTGTTGGGATCGTCCCGAATGTAGGCTTCTTCGTCGGCGTAGGCGATCCAAATTTTGCCGCCTTCGGGGGTGGCGTCTGCCGCCACGGCAATGCCGGTGGGGCTGGCGAAGGGGGTCAGCACGCTGCACACCTGCTCCCCGGTGGCGCGATCTAGGCAGAACACGGTCTGCTCTGTTTGATCGCACAGCCAGAGATACTCCTCGCTGACGGAGATGTTCTCGCGACCAATGCCGGGTAAGGAAAATCGGGTGATTAGGCGCTGGGTAGTGCGATCGTAAATCGCGATGTAGCCGCCTTTGCGACTGGTGACGTACACCGTGGCGTTCCACACTGCGACCCCATCCGCCTCGTAGGGCAGACGGATGAACGGCTGGGGAATCCAGTTGTCCAAGTCGCAATAGAACACGTTGTGGCCCTGGGTGTACCACAGTTGGTTATCCGCCACAGATAGCCCGGTGCTTTGCTCAAACTGCTGCACATGGCGCGGGTTCAGCAGGGTGGCATTGTCTGTCTCGGGGTCAATTTGCAGCACGTAGCCTCGCAGGGCATCCATTGCCAGCAGTCGCTCACCAGCTAGGGCAATGCCGTGGAGAGCATAGGCCCCCACCGGACGCACAATCAGACCAGGGGTGAGTTGGGTTGGCATAGATGCGATCGCACCTGACTGAGTGGATAACTGAGCTGACGTCGGAGACGCGACAGCAGAAGACACCGGAGCAGAAAAATCGGGCATAGCGCAGCAGAACTCAATGGCGGCGGATGGCGGGCACCCCCTATCTTAATCACAAGCTATCCTTCCTCACTGTGTTCAGGGTGATACATTCAGCCCATCTGGTCAGCCCCAGGGGGTTGATTTAGGTCGGACTAGCGGGATCAATTACCGGAATTTAGGCCGATTTTTTCCCAGGTCTCCAAGCCTCAGATCCTTATCAGACCGTAGAAATCCTTAAAATTCCGGTAAAATGACCCATAGCGAAGTGACCAATTTTTTCAGCCTTTAAGAGGAATCCTATGAAATTCACTGCCCGAATCTTCCGCAGCCTGAGCCTGGCTGTTGCGGCTATTGCTCTAGTCGTTGGCAGCCTCACCATCGCGGCTGCTCCCGCTGCTGCCGCAGACTACGAAGTGAAAATGGGTTCAGACTCTGGCCTGCTGGTGTTTGAACCTGCCAATTTGACCGTTAAAGCCGGTGATACCGTGACCTGGGTCAACAACAAGATGGCCCCTCACAACGTCATCTTTGATGATGGTTCTGTCCCTGGCGGTAAGGACTTGGCCACTAAGGTCTCCCACAGCCAGCTAACCTTTGCCCCTGGTGAGTCTTACTCCACCACCTTCACCGCTGACATGCCCGCAGGTGAGTACAGCTACTACTGCGCTCCCCACCGAGGCGCAGGCATGGTCGGTAAAATTACTGTCGAAGGTTAGGTCTACGGTTCCTAGGGATTGCTAGCTAGTGCTGAAACAGAGCTTGAGCAAGCTGGAACAGATAGTTTCCCCTTGACGCCACTCTGACTGCACTGAGTCCGACCTAAAGCCACACATTAAGGCCAGATGTTTTGAACATCTGGCCTTTGCTTATGGAGATGGCGGCTGGATATCTTTGATGACGCTGGCGCTGACGCCAACAAAATTTAGACATCGCCGCAAATTTTACGGCTATTGTTGCTAGGGACTCACCGCGAGGATGGAGTCTCAAGCTGACTGGATTAACGGAAAACATCAGGGGGAAACCAGGGCTGGGTTCCGACCTGTCGAAAGCTGGGATCAGGCGCTAGCCTGTAGTTGTAGACGTTGCGGATTCTGAGCAAACCAGGGGTAATTCGGGAGTGCCCCCTGAATCTTGCGCTCAGTCCTATGGTCAAACTCTCCCTTCTTTGGGGTTTAGTCGGGATTGTCCTTAACTTATCCCCCCAGGGGGTAAACTCTGTGGGCCAGTCCAGTTAGTAACTCCTCTGCATTTTCACGGAGATCCCCCAGATTAAGTCCCTTAGCAGTCCATCAAAAGATACAAAGTTTTTGCTAGATATTTGGGGATCAATCGTTGTCTTAGCCGGTTTTGAGGGAACTCTTGGACTGTAGAGCACTAACGTGCAGCTGTTTTCCCACGATTCGTCTAAATGAACACTTGTTGCGCTGTTTTCCCAGGAGCCGTTATGTCCCAATCGCCTTTGGAGCGTGGACTTTTCTGCCGTCTCGATGGCTTCTCTGTCGATGAGCGGGAAAATAAGCGGCTGCAAGCCATTCAGACGTTGGGTCTGCTAGAGACCGAGACCATTCCAGTGTTTGAAGAGGTCACGCAAACCGTGGCCCGCCTGCTCGGTATCCCGGTCTGCGTACTCAGCATTGTTCATCACGCTGAGCAGGTTTTTAAGGCGGCGGTAGGACTATCTGCCCTGGGATTGATGAATCCTCTGGCCGCCCAGCGGCGCTTGCCTCGCTATGAGTCGTTTTGCACCCACGTGGTGGATAGCGCGCAGGTGCTGGTTTTGCCCAATACCGCCAGCGTTAAAGATGCGGCGAGCAACCTACTCAGCCAGCAGTATGGAATTTCGGCCTATGCCGGGGTGCCCCTAATCACGGCCTCTGGGGTTTGCATCGGCACCCTGGCAGTGATGGACACCCAGCCTCGGTCGTTCAGTGAACAAGAAGTGGCGCTGCTAGAGGTGAATGCCCGGTGGGCCATGAGTGAGTATGAGCGGGGAATTGCGATCGCAGCAAGTCAATCTTTGACCCTCGCCCCATCTTCTTCAGAGGTTGCCCCACCCCGCTCCACCGTTATGCCGGACGAAGGGGCATTACCGGCAGCAACCAGCGATCTGCCGCTCTCCACCGTGATCAATACCGTGCGGCTGGATTTGATTAGCCAACTCACCCAGGAGTTGCGCAATCCCCTCACCTCGATCATGGGGATGGCCGGTATTCTCAGCCGGGAAATCTACGGCCCCCTGACTGAGAAGCAAAAGGAATATGCCGACATCGTCCGCAGCAGTGGTCAAAACCTGCTGTCCCTAGTGGATGAAATCATTGGTCTAGGTAGCCAAGAAGATGACTATAGCCAGATCAATCTGGCTCCAGTTGACGTGGAGATGCTGGGACAGCAGGCGCTCAAAGCTCTAGACCCCCTAGCCCAACAGCAACAGCAGGTGATTCAACTCACGGTCGAGCCCAGTTCTCGGCTGTGGATGCTGGACAAGGCGAAGGTGCGGCAGTTGATGTATCACCTGGTCTTCAGCGTGATTCAAAGTGCAGAAGAAGGCAGCACTATCCGCATTCACATCGCCCGTCGCGAGAAAGGGCTCAACATCGCGGTATGGGTGTCTAACCCTTGGCTCGGCGAAGGGCTTCCCCAGTCCACCTTGGCTCTGGAGCCCTTACTGTCTGCCCCCCGATCTGGGTCAACCTCCTTAAGTGACCTCACCAACACCATCAAGGAAGTCGGCACAGCCAACAGCCGGGAAGAGTTGGGGCTATTGCTCAGCCGTCAGCTAGCTGAACTCCACGGCGGCGAACTGACGATGCAAGGCTCGGTGGAAGGGGGACATCGCTATGTCGTCAACCTGCCCCAGTCCAGCGCTGCGACTCAGGCGATCCCTGGCAGCCCTATTTTGAATGCCGACCTCTCCGCTGAAGCTCCGGTATTCCGCCGCTGGCAGAACTAACGTTGGCACTCGGATTGTCCCGATTTTCTCATCAGTACTCCCCCTAATTGCTGTGCTGCTTTTAGGGATGGGGGGGCCAGCCCAGGGCCAATAAACACTGGAGTTGCCGGGCATTGTCGGCGATTTGCTTCAGGTAGGCTTGGCCTTCTCCATCCAGCTGGTTGAGTTGTTGGAGCTCATAACAGCAGCTCAAAATAATCTCCATCGGGGAAGGCGGTGAAGGGGAGGGGGCGGAGGAGGGGGCGATTGCGATCGCATTTTCCGCTCCCCGCTTACTCGCCAGCCCATTACCTAAGGTCTGTCCCCACAAATTATTTGCGGCAGCGTTCGATGGAGAACGACTGGCCTCATCGCCTGACTCTTGACCATTGACCTGGCAGGCTGGCAATGGCCCATCAATGGCTGAAACCGGCTCTAATAATCGTCCCTGATCCTGCACAATTTCGAGTTCACAGACCCGGCGCTGCAAGAAGTCTAGAACGCTATACATCTCCATTGGGTCAAGGGCATGGAGCAGACTACTTTGGGTAATGATGCCCTGTAACCGCCCCGCTTCATCGGCCACCACCAGCCGCCGCAGATGCCGGACTTCCATCTGCTGTTGAGCCTTCCACAGAGAATCATCAGGCCGCATCAAAAACAGGGGCCGACTCATCACCGCCTCGGCCTGAAGTTCAGAGAAATCAAACCCCAGCGCCTCAAATTGAACAATGTCCCGCTCTGTGACGATCCCGTCAGGGCGCAGGGCAGCCCCATCGGTGGTTTCAATTTCAGTGGCGATCACCACGCAGCTCACCTGCTGTTGCGCCATAATCTGCGACAGGGTGAGTAGAGAATCTGTGGGCCGACCATGAACCACCCGAGGGGTCATCACATCCTTAACCTGGCGGAACCGCAGCAGGGTATTCGGCTGTAGCACCTGCCGCAGGGTCGATAGGGTGACGATGCCAACGACCTGGTTATGCTCATCGGTCACCGGCAGGTGGCGAATGCCATAGCGCCGCAGTTGACGAATAATCGAGAACACATCTTTAAGCTCAGGCAAGCTGAGGGTGACAATGTCCTTGGAGGTCATCACCTCGCCAACCTTAACCCCATGGAACGACCGCTGCATCGCCGCCAGTTTGACCGCATCTCGCTCCGTGAAAATGCCCAGGAGACGCTGGTTTTCCATGACTAGGGCACAGCTGCTGCGCCCCCGACTATAGAAGTCTGTGAGCGCATCTTCATTGTCAAAGCTAGCGCTGGCGCTGCGGGTCTGGCTCATCAAGGCAATCACTTCCATCAGCGGCAAATCTGGGGCTACCGTCAAGGGATTGCGGTCTAGAATTCGCTCTAGCACTGCCTTATCTAGCTGAAGCCAAGGAGCCTCCATCATCACGCCGCTCAAAAAACAGGTCACACAACAGATCAAATCAGTACAGATCAAGCAAGAACCAAGCCGGGATCACGGTCTAGGCACTGCTTATCCATGTTTAATAGACTACGCTGTCCCCAAATTTTCGTCGTCAGGAAAAATTGGTCTTGATTGAGCCAAAGGACAGGGGCCAAGCGTATCAAGCGATACAGCCAATCAGATAGATTTTGACGCGGGTAACTGAAGATGAAGTGGCGTAAAGAGATGTATCTCAGTTCCCAGGATCAGTGCCCAAGCTGGCTGGATGGCCTATCTCACTAAATCAGGCTCGCTATTTCAGAAACTGGCTCGGGGACCGGGTTTTGGGGGCTGTTGTGGGGAACTGATCCCGGTGCTGATTCAGTCTGTCTCAGTAGGGGAACGCTAGATCTAGTTTTTCGCTTAAACTCCTTG
>PXDR01000388.1 GCA_003566335.1 Cyanobacteria bacterium T3Sed10_344R1 | reverse complement strand
GGAGCGGATTGCTCAGCTCCGCCTGTCGCCGCTTTACGTGTCGGTTCACGCCACCAATCCCGAAGTACGGGCGCGTTTGCTCAAGAACCAGCGGGCCGGAGAAATTTTGGATCAACTGGCCTGGTTTCAGGCTCGGCGGCTGCAAATTCATGCCCAGGTGGTGGTTTGTCCTGGGATTAACGATGGGCCAGAGCTTGACCGCACCCTGAGCGACTTGCTGCGGTTCCACAGTGGCGAGGTGCCGACGGTGGCGTCGATTGCGGTGGTGCCGGTGGGGTTGACTCGCTTTCGGCCCCCGGAAGATGCCCTGAATCCGGTTACGCCAGCCAAGGCGGCTGAGGTGATTGATCAGGTGCGATCGCATCAAACCCGCTGCCGTCAAACCCTCGGGGCCACCGTCGTTTGGCTGGCGGACGAATGGTTCTTAATTGCTGGAGCCGACCTGCCCCCGGCGGAACATTACGGCGACTATCCCCAAATCGGCAATGGGGTGGGCTCCATCCGCCAGTTTTTGCAGGACTTTCAGGCCGAAGCCGCCGACCTGCCCGACCGGGTAGACTCACCCCACCAACTCACTTGGGTCGTGGGCAACGCCGTGGAACATGCCTTTGCCCCCATCGTTCGCCGGTTTAACCAGGTCGAGGGGCTGACCCTCACCCTCGCCGCCCTGCGCAGCGACTACTGGGGCCAAGAGATTACCGTGACCGGCCTGCTGACGGGCCAAGACCTAATTGCCGGACTGAGTCAGCGGCCCCTGGGGGATGGCCTGGTGCTGCCCTCCCTAATGCTGAAGCAAGGGGACAGCGGCCTGCCTGAAGACACCTATTTTCTGGACGATATGTCGGTGGCGGCGGTGGCGGACAAGCTGGGGGTGCCGATTTGGCCCGTGGCGGATATTGGGGCGTTGATTGACACCTGTTTGCAGCCGCCAGACTGGCGCAGCCTGCACAGCACAAATCCCTGGCGGAAACATCAGGAATATGAAGGAATGTAACCGTTAATCCGGTATGCTATTCAGCAGATAATTTGGTGCCAAACTGTTTTTGCGGCAGGCTGTTTTGCTTGGTGCCGCGCTGCGCTAACGTCCACGGTTTTGGGCCATTTCACCCCGCTAGGTTGTCATGCATATTTCTCTGCACCTGTCCCTCCTGAGCTTGAGCTGTGGCCTGGCGATCGCACTGATTCCTGGGAAAGCATCTGCCGAAGCGGTTCCCGCACCGCAGTTGGCCCAACTCACCGACTTCAACAACCTCAACTTTGGGGTGGATGAGCCAGAAGTTGAGCCCCGTCCTCAAGCCCCAGCGGTGACCCCAGAGGCGCTAGATGCCCCGGCCAACCCGCTGTTGTTTCCTACCCAGCCGGAAGAGGTGGAGGTGATTGGCGAGCAGCCCCTTTCCCTAGAGCAGGTGATTGAGCTGGCCTATCGCAATGACCCAGACTTTCAGGTGGCCCTACTAGAGCTACAGCGCAGCCAGGCGGCATTAGATGAGGCTCGGGCGGCACTATTGCCCAGTGTCACGGCTGGTGCAGACTTTACGGCTCGCGAAGGCGGGGGTGGGGGCGGCAACTTCGACGTGCCTGGAGGTGGGCTCAACGGAGACCTCAACGGTGGCGGCGACAGCGGCAGCAGCATTAACTATGTGCTGGGGGGCAACGTTGAGCTGAGCTACAACCTGTTTACCTCGGGACAGCGGTCGGCTCAAATTGCGATCGCAGAACGCGGCGTCCGGCTGAGTGAGCTTGAGCTAGAGCGACGGCGGGAAGTCCTACGGCTCAGTGCCGTGAATGACTACTACGCCCTGCAAGAAGCCCAGGAGCAAATCCGCATCAACCAGGCATTTCTGACCGAAGCAGAGCGCAGTCTGCGGGATGCCGAAATTCGAGAACAGGTAGGGGTCGGCACCCGGTTTAACGTGTTGACTGCCCAGGTACAGGTGGCGAATGCCCAGCAAACCCTAGTGCAGGCCCAAAACCAGCAGCGCATTTCCCAGCGGCAGTTGGCCCAGCGGCTCAACCTACCCCAAACCCTAGAGGTCACCACCACGGCAGTGGAAATCCGGGAAGACTGGCCCCTGTCGATGGAAGAAACCATTGTCCAAGCCTTTCAAAACCGGGCGGAACTAGAGCAGCAGTTGGTCGATCGAGAAATTGGTGAAGAGCAGCGGCGGCTCGCCCTCTCGGCCCTGGGGCCGCAGGTCAGCGTTTTTGCCAACTACAGCCTGCAAGACACCCTCAACCGCTCCAACAGCTTTCGGGATAACTATGCCCTGGGGGCACGGCTGAACATGAACCTGTTCGACGGCGGCGCGGCAGCAGCCAGCGCCCGCCAGCGAGATCGGGACATCGAAATCGCCGAAACCCGCTTCACCGAAACCCGCAACCAAGTCCGGTTTGAAGTCGAAGAAGCCTTTTTCACCCTCGACACCAACCGCACCAACATCACCACCGCAGAACTAGCGGTCGAGCAGGCCCGAGAAGCCCTAGAACTAGCTCGGCTGCGGCTGAGCGCGGGGGTAGGCACCCAGCTTGAGGTGATTAGCGCCCAGGCCGACCTCACAGAAGCCGAAGGCAACCGAATCACGGCGATTGTTGGCTATAACCGTGCGATCGCAGCCCTAGAGCGAGCCGTCAGCAACCTCACCTACCTAGGCGAAG
>PXDR01000427.1 GCA_003566335.1 Cyanobacteria bacterium T3Sed10_344R1 | reverse complement strand
CTGCTGGCTATGAGCCGGGCGGTGCAGCGGCTGACGGTGTCTCCTGGGCCGTGCTTGGTAGACGGGAATCAGCAGATTCCTCACCTGCCGTATCCGCAACAAACGGTGGTCAAAGGCGATCAGCGAGAAGTTGCGATCGCAGCCGCCAGCATTTTGGCCAAGGTCTGGCGCGACACCCTAATCGAACGCCTAGATCGCCGCTACCCTGGCTATGATCTGGCCTCGAACAAAGGCTATGGCAGCCGCCGCCACCGTCAAGCCATTGCTGACCTTGGGGTGTGTCGCCAACACCGCCAGACCTTCAAGGGCTGCCAGCAGTTAGACATCTTTGAGTCGAGCGGATGAATCAGCCAATTAGACCGAAGCCTGAGAGCTGAGATACGCGTCGGACTCTGAGTCTGCTTTACCCTGAGCAACTTGAGCTGCCACCCATTGTTGATAGTCCTGGGCCAGTTGCCGCAGTAATCGCTGTTTAATCGTGCCCAGTACGCCCCGTAGCAGCCCATTACCGGTGGCTTCTAAGAGTGCGCGGGGGGTTAACCATAATGCCGGTGGGGGCTCTACCTTCACCGTCAAGTGAGCTTTCCCCGTCAAGCGATTGCGTTGTCCCGGATCATGGGGCTGGGGCACTAAAATACCGTGTAGCTTGAGGCTAAACCGCTGGTCGATGTAGTCATTGCCTTCAATACAGCATTGGGTTGAGGTCAGCTTCACCTGGCCGTTTTCTTCAACCCAAAATTTAAGATCCACCGTGGGCTGAATCTTTAGGGTTAAAAACTGCAGCGATCGCATTTTTAGCCGAAAGACATCATCCCCCAAAGATTCAACCTGGCGGGGATCTGCCAGGGCATGAACCAAGCGCTGGGGCTTTCGTAGATAAGCTTGTATTGATAAGGGCTGAGCAGGAACCGTCAGCTTCAGGGACTGCTCAGCCGTGAAATGTAGCATCATGGGTTTGGCGGCAACAGGTGTAGCGATTCAACGCCTCTTCTTTTGACGGTAACATTTTGAGGGAGTAGACAACGGCAAATGCGGCCCAGCTTGGCCTGATCTAGGCCAGAACCCTCCTAAAGGATTAAAAAGATTAACGTAAATGAAACTGTCGATTGCCCACTTGGGGCCTCAGGGCACCTACGCCGAAGTCGCCGCCCTAGCTTACGCCCAATGGCTACAACAGCAACAGCAGCCCGCCCAACTTCGGGCCTATGCCAGCATTGTCCGCACCCTGCAAGCCACGGCCCAGCAAGAAACAGATTTGACCGTGGTGCCCGTGGAAAACTCAATTGAGGGCGGCGTCACCGTCACCCTCGATACCCTGTGGCAGCTTGATCATTTGCAAATTCAGCAGGCGCTAGTGCTGCCGATTTCCCACGCCCTGATTTCTGCCGCCGCCCAGTTTGAGACTATTGCGACGGTGTATTCTCACCCCCAGGCCCTAGCCCAGTGTCAGGGCTGGTTGGCGAACTATCTGCCCCAGGCGACGCTGATTCCGACTAACTCCACTGCCGAAGCCCTAACCCATCTCCAGACTGCGCCCACTGCTGCTGCGATCGCATCGCGCCGGGCCGCCAGCCTTTACGACCTGCCCGTGCTGGCCCATCCGATTAACGACTATACCGACAACTGCACCAAGTTTTGGGTGCTAGGTCTACAGCCCGCCACCAGCGGCAGCCACACCTCTCTCGCCTTCAGCTTGCCGGTAAATGCCCCAGGGGCGTTGCTGAAACCACTGCAAATCCTGGCTGACCAAAAGATCAACCTCAGTCGGATTGAATCTCGCCCCAGCAAAAAGACTCTGGGAGACTATCTGTTCTTTCTTGACCTAGAAGCTGATGCGGCAGCAGCTGAAACTCAGGATGCGATCGCACAGCTCCAAACCTGCACTGAAACTCTGAAGGTGCTGGGCAGCTACAACACCCTAGCCATCAGCGGCGACCTGACGCCCTAAACCGTTAGGGCTTGATCTTTCAGCGCCTAATCCTTGAGCACATCCTTCAGGGCTGTACGGGCCGCCAAGTGATTCCGGGTGGAGACCAAAATCTCGGCTTCGCGCTCTAGGCGCTCCTCCGTGTTCTGCATTTCTAGTAAAGACTGCTGCTCGCTAGCAACCCCGTACAGATTGCCTGCCACCCAGTAAGACAGCTCAATCGGCAGGTCAGGAATATTATCCGGCAGCTCCACATTTTGACTACTTAGCTTAGCTGAGAGATGCACCACATCCCGCAGTAGCTGATCGACCTCGGTGGCCAGAGGAGATAAATCCTTGTCCGCCGCTTGGTCTTCAATCCATTCCACCAACCCCACCCGGTAGGGCTTTTCTCGCACATAATTCAGCACCCGGAATCGCTGTTGGCCTAGGGTCAACACCTTCATCCGGTCATCCGGCAGCCGCTGAAAGTGAACAATCTCAGCACAGCAGCCAATCTGAGCTGGTTTCCCGGTGGCCGGGTCTAGCATCAGCACCCCAAAGCGGCGATCGCCTTGGAGAATGGTGTTCATCATAATCCGGTAGCGAAACTCGAAAATATGAAGCGGGAGCTGTCTACCGGGAAACAGAACAACCTCAGGCAGGGGAAATAACGGCAGTTCGCGAACAGCAATAGAAGGGGAAAACGCCATTTATTCTTGACCCGCACAGCGAAATGATAAGTCTTG
>PXDR01000371.1 GCA_003566335.1 Cyanobacteria bacterium T3Sed10_344R1 | reverse complement strand
GCTGCCGATGGTGATTGTGCTGGAGGGCTGGGCCGCCGCCGGGAAGGGGGCGATCATCAAAAAAGGCTTGGACTGCATGGATCCGCGCGGCTTTCAGGTGCACCCAATCTGGCCGCCAACGCCCCAAGAGCAGCAGTACCCGCTGCACTGGCGGTTTTGGCAAGATTTACCGGCCCGGGGCGAGGTGGCGGTTTTCTATCACAGTTGGTATACCCATGTGCTCGAAGACCGGCTGCTGGGCCGGGTGGATGCTGCCGATGTGCCCCTGCGGATGCGCCACATCAATGCCCTAGAACGGCAGTTGGTGGATGATGGGGTTGCGATCGCAAAATTTTGGATTCACCTCAGCAAAAAGGAGCTGAAAAAGCGGCTGAAAAAATACGCCAAAGACCCCCTCGAAGCCTGGCGGGTGCGACCCGAAGACTGGGCGCAACACAAGCAGTACGACGCCTACACCGCCCTAGCTGAAGAAATGCTGGCCTATACCAGCACCGGCCCCGCCCCCTGGACACTCGTAGAAGGGGACGACAAGCGCTGGCCTCGGGTGAAAGTTTGGCAGCAGGTCGCCGCCACCCTGACCGAAGCTCTCGACCGCCGCCAAATTACCTGCCCCCCAGCCTCCCTCCCGCCCCAAACCCAACTCCAACCCGCCGAACCCGATCACCTGGCGCGGGTTGACCTCAGCGCAGCGCTGGACGATGACGAGTATGACGATCAGCTGCGCCAAGCCCAGCTACAGCTCTATAAACTTCAGCAGCTCATTAACCAGGCCAAAATCCCGGTGTTGGCAATTTTTGAGGGCTGGGATGCTGCGGGTAAGGGGGGCGCAATCAAGCGCTTGACCACAACGCTAGATCCCCGCAGTTACCAGGTGCATCCCTTCGCCGCGCCTACAGATGAGGAGAAGGCCCATCACTACCTCTGGCGGTTCTGGCGCAGGCTGCCCCCCGCCGGGAAAATCGGCATCTTTGACCGCAGTTGGTATGGCCGGGTGATGGTGGAGCGGGTTGAGGGATTTGCCACTGAGGATGAGTGGCGGCGGGCCTATCAAGAGATCAATGAGTTTGAAGCGCAGCTCACCCATCGGGGCTATGTGTTGCTTAAGTTCTGGATTCACATTAGTCAGGAGGAGCAACTGAGCCGGTTTGAAGCCCGTAAGGATGATCCGTTTAAGCAGCACAAGCTCACGGAAGAGGACTGGCGCAACCGAGAACGTTGGGATGAGTACCATGTGGCCGTGAATCAGATGATTCAGCGTACCCATACCCCGACTGCGCCCTGGACTGTGGTGGCGGGGGATGACAAACAACATGCCCGAGTGCAGGTAATTAAAACGGTGGTTGACGCGATTAAACACCGGGGGCTAGCTCAGGATTTGAAGGACTAAAAGAGATGTGAGCAGGATATTCATCGTGCCAACGCTCCCTCGTTGATACGGTTCTCTCCGACGCTCCCGCGTCCTCTGATAACTGGGCGCAGGAGCGCCGTCATGACATTCCCACGCGGACATGCGCTTTAATCTAAAGTCATAGCCAAAAACTCTTCCGGCAGCATTGCAGGGACTACAGAAGCGGTAAAGTCGGGCGTATTTCGAGTCACGATAATCTCTATACCTGCAATACTAGCGGCTTCGCTGGTCACAGCATCTTCAAAGTCGGTCATCGAGCTTTGCAACGCAGCTCTGATAACCTCGTCTGTAACATTAGCGATTTGGAGATTCTGTAATAGCCTTGATAGAAGCTCACGCGCTGTTTCACTGCCAACTTGACGACGCAAAATATAGAAAATATTGGTCACGGCATGACCGGAAACATATCCCTGAACTTGTGGTTGCGTCACCCTATTTAATGCCTGTGCAGAGGCTGCAAAAAACGGTTGCCGCTGAGCTAAGACATCAAGCAAAACATCACTGTCAAAGATTACCCGCCTCAACTATATTTCTCCTCCAGGTAATTCACATAAGAATCTGTAGACTCTTCCACGTTTAGCTTAATCACGCCAGTTAAGCTTTGAGTCCAAGGATCAAGATTTGCCAAAGAGTTCTCTTCGACAGTGGGGGGGCTGGGTACTAATGTCTCTTGTTGAATAGAACTCAACAACGATTGCACTAAGCGCCAGCGATCGCCAATGGGCAAGTGCAAAGCCTGATTTTGCAGTTCTTGTAGCGTCATCAGTTTTCCCCAGTAACTCTTTATCTATTTTAGTGACTATCCTCTGATCATCGCAGAGAATGCAGCTTATAAGATCTGCGATCGCACTACCATCTGATCCCTTTCATCGTGCCAATGCTGGGTACCAACTTAAGGCGAGACGGATGACCCTGTGAAGTTGCTGACAAAGGGCTTCGACAAGCTCAGCCCGAACGGACTTGAAACCGTTCGCCCTGAGCCTGTCGAAGGGCAGCGCCGTTAGTAAGGGGGCAGGGCTGTAGAGCAAATAAAATCCCGCCTTACGTTGATACCCGGCGCTAGCACCAAGAATGTTCATCTTCGGGATTGTTCAGGAGTTCGCGGATGTTGGCTTCTATCACCCGGTAGCCGACGTTGCCGTTGAGGCGCTGGCGGCCTTCGTTGAAGATTAGGGTGGGGCTGACGGTAACGGCATGCTGCTTCCCCTGTTCTGAGTCTTTGAATAACTCGGCGTAGGCTGCACCGTTGGC
>PXDR01000235.1 GCA_003566335.1 Cyanobacteria bacterium T3Sed10_344R1 | reverse complement strand
CTGAAGTTGCTGTCAATCTCTGCATTGATCTCTAGCGCTCGGTCAAGGGAGAGGGCATCATAGGTCTAACCCGGTGCGAACAGCTCTACTTACTCCCTACCCCCCATGAGAGATCGGCTAGAACAGCTTACCGACAACTTAAGCAAAACCATCGTCGGCAAAGCCGATGCCATTCGCCTGGTGATGGTGGCGTTGTTCTCTGGGGGGCACGCCCTGCTCGAAGACGTGCCGGGCGTCGGCAAAACCCTGTTAGCCAAATCCCTAGCCAGCAGCATTGCCGGTAAGTTTCAGCGCATTCAATGCACCCCTGACCTGCTGCCCACCGACATTACCGGTACAAACATCTGGAACCCCAGCAGTGCCGAATTTAAGTTCATGCCGGGGCCAGTCTTTGCCAATATTCTGCTGACGGATGAGATTAACCGGGCGACCCCCCGTACCCAGTCAGCGTTGCTAGAGGTGATGGAAGAACGCCAGGTCACTCTGGATGGCGTCTCTCGGCCCGTACCCAGCCCGTTTTTTGTGATCGCCACCCAAAACCCGATTGAGTATCAGGGCACCTTCCCGCTGCCAGAAGCTCAGATGGATCGCTTTGCCCTGTCCTTTAGTCTGGGCTATCCCGGCGAGGCCGACGAGTTGCAAATGCTGCAGCGCATCGCGACCCAGGTAGAGCCCGAAGATTTAGCGCCCTGTCTGAGCTTGGCGGACATTCAGACCCTGCGCCAGCAGTGCGCCCAGGTGACCGTGGAGCCGTCGATTCAGCAGTACATTCTGAATCTAGTTCGGGCAACGCGCAGCGATGCCGACACCACCTTGGGGGTCAGCCCTCGGGGCACGGTGTCGCTGTACCGGGCGAGTCAGGCGCTGGCCTTTATTGACGGTCGGGACTATGTGCTGCCCGATGATGTTAAGTTCCTGGCCCCCCATGTCCTGGCTCATCGCCTGATTCCCACCGGGGGCAACAAGGGGGATGGGATTATCCGGCGGCTGCTAGATGTGGTGCCTGTGTCCTAGGGTTTTAGTGAGACAGGGAGTCAAGGAGGGTTATGGGGCTGGCAGAACAGTTATGGCAGGACAATCAGGCAATTGCGATCGCCTGTCTTGAGCATCCATTTGTCCAAGGACTCGCGACTGGCAGCTTGCCCCCGAGCGTATTTGCCTACTATGTCGGCCAGGATGCGTTTTTCTTAGAAGCTTTTGCCCGAGCCTATAGCGTGGCGGCGGCCAAAGTCCCAGACTGGCAAGGATTTGGGGTATTTCACGAGCTAGCAGCCGGGGTGCTGGAGGAACTCAAGCTGCACCAGGGCTATGCGACAACCTGGGGCGTGGATTTGTCGGCGGTGCAGCCTGGCCCGGCCACCCGGCGCTATACGGACTTTTTGCTAGGGACAGCCTGGAGCCAGCCGGTGGGCCAAACGGCGGCAGCGATGTCCCCCTGTATGCGGCTTTATGGGTTTCTAGGCCAATCTCTGGCGGCTCAGGGCATCCCGGATCATCAGTACGGGGACTGGATTGCCACCTATAGCAGTGATGACTTTACGCCGCTGGTGCAGCAGTTGGCAAATTTGCTGGATCAGTATGGCAGGGCTGAGGGGGAACAGGCTGCGATCGCAGCCGCCTACCGCTACGCCATGCTCTGCGAGCGCGACTTTTTTGAGGCAGCCTGGCAAACCCAGTTCAGCTCACCGGACGCCGCCGAATAGCCGCTGGGTCAAGCCATAGCAGCAGGGTCTCCAGCAAGGTATTCAAATCCCGGTAAAACTCCTGCTTCACAAATTGCCCCAAGGCATCTAAGGGGCTGAAAGACTGACCCGGCTGCCAGCCAATCTCCTGGGCAATCGGGGTGGTATGGGTACCGCGCAGCCATTCAATCGCCGTCAAGTCGGGATAGATCGGCACCAGCACTTCTGAGAGGGCGCGGGTTTGGTCAATGTCATCTTTGCGAAATTTGACCAGCAAATTGCGGCGCACCGGGTAGCGATCGCGCACCAGGGTCAGGGTCTCAGCCGGGGACGGGGTAAACTCCACGTCAAAAGCCGGGGCAAAGCTGATGAACTGCTCCAGCAGCGGAATCGATCGCTTGGCGGGATAGTTGTTGAAGCTGATCAGCATATTCCCGGCTCGCTCGACCCGGTATTGGCTGTTGATCAACAAATGCAGCTTGCAGCCCATACTGTGGCCCAAGCCATAAATCGGTAAATAGGCTTGACGCAGCACCTGTCGCTCCAGGTAGTACAGCCCTTGTTCAAAGGTTTCGAGCACTTCGGTTGCGATCGCATCATGCTCAAACCGATTCACAAAGGGCGTAGCCACAATGATGTAGCCTTGCCGGGCCAAATTCTCCAGCAGCCAACGATAGGTGAGGTGAGGCGCTGCTGCTACGAATGCCCCGCCCAAAAAGTGAATGATCCCCACCGGCTGCGGCGGCACCAAAATCCAGTTTCCTAACACGTCTTGCCAGTTCATCGTCTGCCGCAGAATAAAAGCCAATCCGCCTTTATCCTAAAGCAGTCTCAAGCAGTCGCCGATGGCCTAACCGCCACAAAAGCCACGCCCCTCAAAAGGGAGACGCGGCTTTTGTGAATAATGCCAGTCTGGTTGATTAGACTAGCCAGACTGAACTTGACGACAACTAACCGCCAATCGTCGGGGCGCTGAGG
>PXDR01000137.1 GCA_003566335.1 Cyanobacteria bacterium T3Sed10_344R1 | reverse complement strand
TGGGCCACTTCAGTCGTTGGCGCAGCAAATGGACGAGATTCAAACAGGCCAGAATCTGTCTCAAGTGGTGGTGCAGACTGCTGCTGCTGCCGACGCTTGCGGGTGCGATTTTTGCCCATGACCAGCTTCCCCAAATGCCTGTTTAGCGCTGAGATTAACTAATCTTGGCATTTTGGGGGTGCGATCGCATCCGCTAAACGTCTAGCTCAGCCAGCCCCGCACCTCGGTATCGGTCAAAGGTCGCTCAATCTTGATGTACTCAGTTTGGGCCGCCGTGAGCAAATGCTCCATCCTGACCGGCTGATTGGCCTCAGCCGCCAAAAACGCCGCATTCACCGCAATATTGCGGATGTTGCCCCCAGCGACATTGAGCTGAGCTAACTTCTCAGGCTTTAAGCCTTCGGTAGGGGTTTTCTGCGGAAAAACCCGTCGCCAAATCTCCGCCCGCTGGCTGGCGTCGGGGAAGGGGAACTGCACCACAAACCGCAGCCGCCGCATAAAGGCCGTATCGAGAGAACTCTTGAGGTTCGTGGTCAAAATCGACAGCCCGCGATAGGACTCCATCCGCTGGAGTAGATAGCTGACTTCCACGTTGGCATGGCGATCGTGGGAATCCTTTACCTCCGTGCGCTTGCCAAACAGGGCGTCGGCTTCGTCAAACAGCAAAATCACCCCGCCAGTTTCCGCTGCGTCAAACACCCGCCGCAGGTTCTTCTCGGTTTCGCCAATGTACTTACTAATCACCGCGCTAAGGTCAATCCGGTAAAGATCCAGCTTTAGGGTTTTGGCCAGCACTTCCGATGACATGGTTTTACCGGTGCCGCTGCCGCCGGAGAACAGGGCGCTGGTGCCCAGCCCCCGACGGCTTTTGCCGCCAAAGCCCCAACTTTCATACACCTTGGCCCGCTGGTGCACATGGGCCGCCATATCTCGCAAAACCTGGCGCTGGGCTTCCGGCAGGATCAGATCATCCCAGTCGGCAGCGCAGTCAATCCGCTGGGCCAAGTCGTCCAGGCGAGGCCGAGCTTGACCTCGGCAGGTGGCCCACAGGCTCGCCAAAAGTTGATCTGCATCGGGGGCAGCAGGCTCAGCCTCGCCAGAATTATCCCCCTGACGCTGAAACTCGGCCTGGACTTTGGCGCAGGTGGCCTGAATGATCGGGGCGCTGAGGTTGAACTGGGCCACGAGTTGATCCACCTGGCCGTTGAGCTGGACTTGGCTGCCTAGGGCGGCTTGCCAAATGTGGCGCTGTTCCTGGGGTTCGGGGGGCTCAACGTCAAAGGCTAGCAGGGGCCGCTGCTGGGGCCGACGGCGATCGAGGCTGGAAATCATCACCGGACAGTTAAGGGTTTCGCTCAGGTAGGCGATCGCACTTTCCTTTTGGGTGTCTGCCGGGTCGATGTGGTCGCAGTCAATCAGCAGAGCATGGCCCATCAGTAAGGCTTCTCGCTCCCAGAGCTGACGAAACTGAAGCAGGTCATTCAGGGCGCTGGGCAGGGTATAGGCGGCAACCGAGTAAAGGTTGAGGCCGCAGAAATGGCAGGCGACTGCTGCGATCGCCCGTTTGCCCGTCACCTCCGTGCCGCAGAGCTGCAAAATCGGCAGTTGGGCCATCGCCGTATCCCCCGACCAGGCAGCCACTAGCTGCTCCGACAGCTCCCAGTGGGACAGCACCAAGTCTTCATTCGACACCACTGGCTGCACCAGATTCATCAGCCGCTCATCCTGCTGGGCCACCCCCACCAGGTAATGCAACACCCATTCATCAATCCGTAGGGGCGTGGTGGTGAGGCTGTTGCCGCTGCCCAGCTCAATCAACCGCCACCGCCGCAGTGCCGCCGTGGGTAGCAGAGCGCTCCAATGGGCCTCCGGCAAAATCGCCAGGGCCAGGCTAAAGGTGGGATAGTTGCGCTGGGCATCCCCTTGGGCGGCTGCGCAGAGGACGCTAAAGCTGGCGTCTAGCTCCACCCCGGCACAGAGCAACAGCAGTAACTGCTCAAACTGACTGAGGTCAAAGAGATTCGATAACTGCTCTAGGGTGGAGGGCAGGGCCATCGGCGGGCCAGGGTCAACCGCAGGCAGATCGGGCAACAGTTGGGGATCGGCATGATCAACCAAAATTTGCCGCATCTGAGCCAGCGCGCCAATCAGGGCTGTATGGTTGTCGGCTTGCCAGTTATCCATGCAGAAAAGAGAAGATGCAGCGAAAAAACACGGGGAGAGTCAACCGACTCAATCAGGCAATCTGAACCCGAGGGGCCATATACCAGCCATAGGTGGGGCTGGTGCGATCGCTATCAATCTCTAGCAGGCTTTCGGCGTCATTCACCTGCACCCGCACCAGATAGTCCCCCGGCGGTACTGGGTCAGCCATAATCGTAATCGCCTGACTGGCATCGGCACGGGCTGCCGCCTTAAATAAGAACGCCTGGTTCTCCGTAGCCGACCAACGGTTGAGAATCAACACCACTCGCTGCCGCTGCCCCACCCACACATCTAGGTTGACCGTAATTGCAGCGCTGCGATCGCCCCCGACCGTAGTTTCAACCCCCCCCACCGTGGCCGACAGCACCCGAGGCCGCAGCACAAAGCCCACCAAGTTAGACTGACTGCCCAAGCCCGGAGAACGGGGATCGGCTTGGGGGCGGGGATGCACCACTT
>PXDR01000467.1 GCA_003566335.1 Cyanobacteria bacterium T3Sed10_344R1 | reverse complement strand
TTTGAGCGAACTTGAGAAATTTCTCTAGGCGATAGCTGACCTGATCCAATAGATCCGGTGCGTCAGCGTCAAACCATTCGATGTCCGGGACGTGCCGGAACCAGGTGCGCTGGCGTTTGGCAAATTGGCAGGTGTGTTGGGTAATCAACTCAATCGCGGTGGCAAGGCTATGGTTGCCCTGGAGGTGCGATCGCACTTCGGCATAGCCCAAAGTATTGAGCAAGGGCAGGTCAGCACCATAGCGATCCATCAGGGTGGCGACCTCGGCAACTAGCCCCGCATCGATCATCACCTGGGTGCGTCGGGCAATCCGCTGGCGCAGTTTTTCCGGCTCGGCACAGTCGAGGCCGATATACAGGATCGGGTAAGTCGGCGGCTGTTCTTGCTGCTGGGCAGACAGGGGAATGCCCGTGGCGTAAAACACCTCTAAGGCGCGTAAGGTGCGTACGGCATCATTAACGTGGATTCGCTCCCCCGCCACCGGATCAACCTGCTGCAGCAAGGCATGGCAGTGGGGTTGGCCGAGGTGAGAGAGTTGCGATCGCAGCTCCATCTGAGGCGGCACCCTCGGGAACTGTAGCCCCCGCACCACTGATTTAAGGTAAAGTCCAGTTCCCCCCACCAACAGCGGCAGGGCTGTCTTCTCCTGATGTAGGGTCTCAATTAATGCGATCGCCTGCTGCTGAAACTCCGCCACCGTCAAGGTTTCAGTCGGATCACAACAGTCAATCAGCGCATGGGGCACCTGTAATTGTTCAGAAACTGATGGTTTTGCCGTGCCAATGTCAAATTCTCGATATACTTGGCGCGAGTCAGCGCTGAGAATGACGCCATTAAACCGCTGGGACAATGCGACCCCTAGGCCAGACTTCCCCGTCGCCGTTGGCCCGCCAATTGCCACCAGCATCGGTCGATAGGTCACCCCTTTAGACGGCTCAGACCCATCGCCCGCTGTCTGAATTTCCGCCTGATTTTCTGAGACTGACTCCAAAAGACGATCCACCCCTTCATCAGAAACTATCTGTAGCTGCCTTAAAACCCTGTCAGACCCCATTGTGTTAGAATTTTGGGGCGTGTTTCCATTTCTTGTTTTGCAGGCGGCTTTAAGCCTAACAGGAGCCTTGACTTTATGACGACCAACTACGGTGCTGATCAAATTCAGGTACTCGAAGGTCTTGAACCCGTGCGCAAGCGTCCGGGGATGTACATCGGTAGTACCGGCCCTCGGGGACTGCACCACTTAGTTTACGAGGTCGTAGACAACGCCGTCGATGAAGCCCTCGCAGGTTACTGCAAGCATATTGAGATCAGCCTGAATGCCGATGGTTCCGTCAGCGTTACTGACGACGGACGGGGTATTCCCACCGATATTCACCCCCGCACCGGCAAATCGGCCCTTGAAACCGTGCTGACCGTCCTCCACGCTGGCGGCAAATTCGGCGGCGGCGGCTACAAAGTCTCTGGCGGACTTCACGGCGTCGGCGTTTCCGTGGTCAACGCCCTGTCTGAGTGGGTTGAGGTTACTGTCTGGCGCGAGCAGCAGGTGTTTACCCAGCGATTTGAGCGGGGGGCACCCATTGGCGAACTAAAGGCAGCACCCAAATCCGGCGATCGCACCGGCACTTCTGTCACCTTCAAACCCGACACCCAAATCTTCACCACGGGAATCGAGTTTGACTTCGACACCATTTCTAACCGCGTGCGGGAACTGGCCTACCTGAATGCCGGGGTCGAAGTTACCTTCACCGACCTACGTCTCGAACTGCTGAAAAACGGCCAGCCTCGGGAAGTTCGCTTTCACTATGCTGGCGGCATTAAAGAATATGTCACCTACATCAACAGCGAAAAGCAGGCTCTCCACGACGACGTGATCTTTGTCGAGTCTGAGCGAGACGGGGTTCAGGTCGAAGCTGCGCTTCAGTGGTGCAGCGACGCCTACAGCGACAACCTGCTCGGGTTTGCCAACAACATCCGCACCGTAGACGGCGGTACCCACCTAGAAGGGCTCAAAGCGGTGCTGACGCGCACCATGAACACCATTGCCCGCAAGCGCAACAAGCGCAAAGACAACGAGGGCAACCTGGCTGGCGAAAACATCCGGGAAGGGCTCACCGGCATCATTTCGGTGAAAGTGCCCGATCCAGAATTTGAAGGTCAAACCAAAACCAAACTGGGCAACACTGAAGTCCGGGGCATTGTCGATACCCTGGTCGGCGAAACCCTCAATGAGTACCTAGAATTCAACCCTGGCGTTGCAGACGCCATTCTAGAAAAAGCGATTCAAGCCTTTAACGCCGCTGAAGCTGCTCGCCGCGCCCGGGATCTTGTTCGACGCAAGTCTGTCCTAGAATCTTCCACCCTGCCCGGCAAGCTGGCCGACTGCAGCACCCGCGACCCCAGCGAATCAGAAATCTTCATCGTAGAAGGGGACTCCGCTGGCGGTAGTGCCAAACAAGGCCGCGATCGCAGATTCCAAGCCATCCTGCCCCTGCGCGGCAAAATCCTCAACATCGAAAAAACCGATGACGCCCGCATCTACAAAAACACCGAGATCCAGGCGCTGATCACCGCCCTAGGGCTGGGCATCAAAGGCGAAGAGTTTGACGCCTCCCAGTTGCGCTATCACCGCATCTGCCTGATGACGGACGCCGACGTGGACGGCGCGCACA
>PXDR01000109.1 GCA_003566335.1 Cyanobacteria bacterium T3Sed10_344R1 | reverse complement strand
TAGCTGAGTACCTGAATCAGCGGAGAAATGGCGGCTGGATCTTGACTGGCCGCGAGTCGTCGCACGGCGAGAATCAATTCGCCAGCGGAGCTAGCGTTGTCGAGGGCTTGGACTAAATCGTTAAGGGCTGCGGCCACGGGATAAATCGAGGGTTGGCGGTCAGGGCACTTAGCCCCTAGGTTACAGCACAGGATTACAGCAGGCTGTCCATCAGGCCCATCACCTGCTGGGCAGACTCGGGCAGGCTGGGGGCTGAGGGGTCTAAATCTTGCAGATGGTGTTCCAAAATGCCTTTGAGGGCAATCAGCTTCAGGCTGTTTTCAGCCAGGGCAGCTGCGATCGCATCGGCAGCGGGCAAATAGCCAATTGCGCCTAAATCCATCAGGGCCGCCCGTCGAAGCTGCAGGTCTGGCCCTTGCAGAGTGGCCACCAGGCGATCTGCATAAGCGGACTCTCCGGTCAGTTGATAGAGGGCGCGGGCGGCAGCGTTTTGCACCTGGGGCCGGGGATGGTCTAAAAAGGGACGAATTTGGTCGAGGGCCGTCGTTGCCCCCAGACGACCGAGGGCTTCTAAAACAGCGTTGTAGGGCTGCACCAAGTAGGGCTTGCCCGGCACCGGCACCGCTTTGTCTGGGCCGCCAGCTAGCAGGGCGGTTAGGGGGGCGATTCCCCGAGGATCGGCCAAGGCTTCTAGGGCTTGGGCCGCAGCTTCTCGCACGTAATAGTCAGCGCAGTCGAGACAGGTGATCAGGGCAGGCACGACCGTCGAGTCGCCCAGCTTGCCCAAGGCCCGAGCCGCATTGCGGCGCAGGGGATAGCCGCCATCCGGGGCGCGGTCAGACTCATCGGCTAGGGCTGCGGTCAAGGCTGCGATCGCAGCCGGTTCTGACACCCGAAACCGCCCCAGCCACCAGGCCGCATAGTACCGGAGGCTGAGGTCATCTGTCTGGGTTAGGTTTGCGATCGCCTGCTCCACCGTCAGGGAAGCTGCGGGGTCAATCTCTGGCCCAGCATTAGACGGGGGCTGCTGCGGTTGGGGAGACGCTGCCGTCACCTACTCTCCTTTTGCTGCCGAGTCCTGATCACCATTGGCCCCACTATTAGCCAAAAGGGGCTTAATGCTGACGATCTTGCCGCCGAGACGAGTAATCCGCTGCATCTCTTCATTCATGCGCGCGTAGGGCACTTTGACGAACACGCTGCCGCTGTGGCGAATTGGATAGGTGTTGTTGTCAGAGGCTTCCGTTTGCCGTAGCCCCGTTACCTCATAGACAAACATTCGCCGTCCAGACAGGGTCGTGGTCGTAGACCCAAATGCAGTTTGACCCATCATGGCAAGTCAGTTCTCCTAACTAAATTTCTAGAAAAATATCTAAATCGAGTCTTCAACTCAGGCTCTTTGTATCCAGGCTGAGGCAGGGTCGGGAGATGCCCGGCCATGCCTCAGCCGACACAAACCTAGAGGCTAGCCGGGGTGATGTTAGAAACCCGACCGCCTGTGCGGTTGATCTGCTGCAACTTGCGAGAAAGCTGCTCGTAGGGCACCAAGTAGACCATATTGGTGCGTCGCACTTTGGGATAGCCGCGCCCCACAGAGCCCACGACTTCCACGCGGTACACTTTGCCGGGGTTGCCGCCGTAGGGGGTGGTGCCACCTAGGGCTTTGTTGGGGGTGTTGCCGCCGGGCTTGCCTGCGCCAAAGGCCCAGTTGTTCTGGGCGCTAGCTGGGGCTACCACTGCTGAGGTGGTGTTGCGACCCAGTTGTTCAGCCAAGTGAGACTGGTTGCCTGCCGCCTGAGCCCGATCGCTGTTGGCGTAGCCGCGATAGAGACTGAACATCCGAGTAAAGCCAGCGGAGGTTTGCCCCGGCTGGTACTCAAAGCTCTTGTAGCTGGGCACCAGGTTGTCGCCAAAGTTAGCGGCATACTCTTCGCTGTCGATGTAAGAATCGATGTCAGCGTCGTAGCCCTTGGTTTGGTAAAGGTCAAGGTGGAAAATCACCTCGGCTTCGGTATAAGGGGCACGACCCAGCAGGTGCTTGTAGTTCAGCTCAATGGTGCGAGTCTGAAAGTTGCTGTAGAAAAACTTTTGCTTATACAGCTCGGACTTAGCGACCGCCCGGACAAATTCCCGCACGGTGATGTAGCCGCTGCTCAGCAACGACTCAGCGCTGGTTAGGCGCTCAGATTTCATTAAATAGTCATTGCCCAAAAGCTGCCGATAAACGGCTCGGATGACGGCTTGAGTGTCATCTTGAGTCCAGTTATCGCGCAGCTCTACGGCGGATGACTCATCGTAAGCAGACGTCCCCAAACGGGACGCAGCAGTGGTGATGGCCACGTGAGTTTCCTCCCGAGATAAAGTATGCAATGCCGAACTAGAGAAAGGTGCGATCGCACCTTTCTCTAGCCCAGCGATTCAATTTAGGCGAGGGTAATGCTGGTTACCCGACCGCCACGACTGTTGACCTGCTGCAGCTTTCTCGAAAGCTGCTCATAGGACACCAGATATTCTTGAGCACTGCGGCGCACCTGGGGCAACCGTCCGGGAGCGGCAGCTTGCACCACCCGCACTCGGTAGAGTTGTTCCCGGCCACCGCCTAAGGTGCCCACCACAGCTTGACCTGTGCTAGCGTTACCAACGGGGGATGAGGTGTTTGAAGCCAGCTCTT
>PXDR01000225.1 GCA_003566335.1 Cyanobacteria bacterium T3Sed10_344R1 | reverse complement strand
GGCTGACGGTAATGGAAAACGTGCTGTCTGGCCAACTGGGTTACGTCAGCTTTTGGCAAAGCTGGTTCCGCAAATTCCCCCAGGGCACCGTGGATGAAGCCTTTCGCCTGCTAGAGCGGGTGGGCCTAGGTCAATTCCCCGATAAGCGGGCCGATGCCCTGTCTGGCGGTCAGCGTCAGCGGGTGGGCATTGCCCGCGCCCTGCTGCAAAACCCTGACATTTTGCTGGTGGACGAACCCACCGCCAGCCTCGATCCCAAAACCGCCCGTCAAATTATGCGGCTAATCTGTGAGCTAGCCAAGGAGCGAGGGCTGTCGGTAATTGTCAACATTCACGATGTGCCCCTAGCCCAGCAGTTTTCCCAGCGGATTGTGGGTTTGCAGGCAGGCGCAATTGTCTACGATGGCCCCCCCAGTGGTCTGACTGAGCGCACGCTCACCCAAATTTATGGAGAAGAGGAATGGGCAGCTGCCCCTGAGTCAGAAGATGACCTTGCTCCCGCCTTTGCTGGCACTGCCGGGGAGCGTCAATCATGATCCAAACCACCCTGCCGGGGCGGCAGTGGTCGCCTCCCAACTTAATTAAAAATCCTTGGCTGCGCTGGGGCTTGCTGATTGCTGGGATCGTCTATCTCATCCTGGCTGTGCTTTCTGTAGATGTGAACCCAGCGCGGATTGCCCGGGGCATGGAGCGCGGTGGCCAGATTTTAGCTGGGTTCGTTCAGCCCGACTTTTTGAGCCGTCGTGACAACATTATCAGCGGTCTAATCGAAAGCTTGGTGATGACGGTGGTGGCTACGGCCATTGGCGTGGTGATTTCTATCCCCATTGGGATTGGCGGTGCCCGCAACCTGGTGCCTTTACCGGTTTACCTGGTGTGTCGGCTATTGATCGCCCTATCCCGCACGTTTCAAGAGGTGATCATCGCCATTTTGTTTGTGGTGATGCTGGGGTTTGGGCCGCTAGCCGGGGTGATGACGTTGGTGTTTGGCAGTGTGGGCTTTGTCTCCAAGCTGCTGTCAGAAAACATTGAGGAAATCGACGCTGCCCAGGTCGAAGCGATTCGTGCCACCGGAGCCTCGTGGCTGCAAATGCTGACCTATGGAGTGCTGCCCCAGGTGCTGCCTCGACTGGTGGGGCTGTCGCTGTATCGGTTTGACATCAACCTGCGGGAGTCGGCGGTGATTGGAATTGTCGGAGCCGGAGGAATTGGGGCGACCCTGAATACGTCCATCCAGCGGTACGAGTACAACACGGCGTCGGCCATTTTGCTCTTGATTATTGCCCTGGTGATGGCAACGGAGTTGGTCTCTAGCGCAGTTCGTAAGAGGTTGCAGTAATGCCGGTTTTAGAACAAGACGGTGGTAAGGTTTGGCAGAAGCGCGATCGCACCCAGGCCCTGTTGAGTTGGCTGGGCTGGTTAGTTGGCGCGGCGGTTGTGCTGTTCTGCTGGCAAGTGATTGCCGACAACACCAACTGGAGCTTTGTGGCTGATGCCCCCGAGCAGGCCAGCAACATGATTGCCCGAGGGATTCCGCCCAACTGGACTTACCTCAACACCCTGTGGCAACCCCTCTGGGACACCCTCAATATCGCAACATTAGGCACCATTCTGGGGGTTGCCGTGGCCATCCCTACCGCATTTCTGGCAGCCCGCAATACGACGCCCCATCCCATCGTCCGCTACATTGCGCTGTTGGTGATTGTCGGCTCTCGCTCAGTCAACTCCCTAATCTGGGCGCTGCTGCTGGTGGTGATCTTAGGGCCAGGGGTGCTGGCCGGAATTTTGGCCATTGGCCTGCGCTCGATTGGGTTTACCGGCAAGCTGTTCTACGAAGCGATTGAAGAAATTGACCCCAACCCGGTGGAGGCCGTCGCCGCTACTGGAGCCAGTGCCGCCCAGGTGCTGAGCTACGGTTTTTGGCCCCAGGTGATGCCCAGCATTTTTGGCGTCAGCGTCTATCGCTGGGACATCAACATCCGCGAGTCTACGGTGGTGGGCCTGGTCGGAGCAGGCGGCATCGGCATTCAGCTCCAGGCGTCGATCAACATTCTGCGCTGGAGCCAGGTCAGCATGATTTTGCTGGTGGTGTTTTTGACGGTGTTCGTCAGTGAATGGGTGTCGGCCCAAGTGCGCCGCCTGCTGATTTGAGTCTCTAGGCGCTAACGACGGCTGGCGAAGACCTGAACCCAGTAATTTGGGTACTGTCCTCCGGCTCGGCTGGTGTAGCCAAAGCCAATTTCGGTGTAGTTGGGGTTGAGAATATTGGCTCGGTGCCCGGGGCTATTCATCCAGGCTTGCACTGCAGCGGCAGGAGATGCGTAGCCTGCCCCAATGTTTTCACCAGCCCAGCCAGAGCGATACCCTGTCGCCTCTATACGATCGCGGACGCTGCTGCCTCTGGAGCCAGTGTGGCTAAAGAACTGATTCCTAGCCATATCATCAGCGTGGGCCTGGGCTGCTTGCCCCAAGCGATCCACCATCGTCAAATGGCGAAGACCTGCTCGTTGGCGCTCTAGGTTGGTCAGGCGTAGCAGTTCTGCTTGGTAATTGCTGATGTTGGCAGTGGTTTGTGGTGGCGCACTGGGACGCGGGGTGGCTTGAGCTGGAGCAGAGTGAGTCGGAGTGGACTGTGCTGGGGCGCTGGGAGCGCTAGTAGGGGTAGTAGTGCGGT
>PXDR01000442.1 GCA_003566335.1 Cyanobacteria bacterium T3Sed10_344R1 | reverse complement strand
GTGTTGGTGCAGGAGGGGCTGGCTTGGAGCTATCGCCAGTTTCACCACAATTGCCCCAGCGCTGATCGCATCAACCGACTAGAAGCTGAGGCTCGACAGCGGCAGGTTGGTGTGTTTAGCGGCGGGCATATTGAGCCGTGGGAATGGCGTAGGCGATAGGGGGGAATGGGGGCTGTCTGCGGGGATCAGGCTCCGCGTTCTAGGGCGAGTTGTACCAGTTGGTCGAGCAACTCGTGGGTCTCAAGGCCGGTTGCGGCCCAGAGCATGGGGTACATACTGGTGGCGGTAAAGCCGGGCATGGTGTTGATTTCGTTGATCAAGACTTCGCCGGTGGCATCGACGTAGAAGAAGTCCACCCGAGAAATACCGGCGGCGTCTACGGCCTGGAAGGCTTGGACTGCCATTTCGCGCACTTGGTTCGCGGTTGACTCTGGCAGGTTAGCGGGGATGGTGAGGTCGGCTTGACCGGCGGTGTATTTAGCCTCGTAGTCGTAAAAGTCGCTGCTGAAGGCAATTTCCCCAAGTACGGAGGCTTTGGGGGTGTCGTTGCCCAAGACGGCGCATTCAATTTCGCGGGCGACGACCCCAGCTTCGACGATGATGCGGCGATCGTAGCTGGCGGCACTGTCGAGGGCGGTTTCGAGTTCTGAGCGCGATCGCACTTTGGAAATGCCAACGGAAGACCCGAGGTTGGCGGGCTTGACGAAGCAGGGATAGCCGAGTTCAGCTTCGATGCGATCGCAGAGCTTCGGAAATACGCAGGGATTCGACCAGATTTCGGCTCGGGTGACCCCGACGTACTTGACCTGGGGCAGTCCCGCTTGGGCAAAAGCTGTTTTCATCGCTAGCTTGTCCATGCCCACGGCTGATCCCAGGACGCCGGAACCAACGAAGGGCAGGCCGGTCAAGGTGAGCAGCCCTTGGACGGTGCCGTCTTCGCCATTGGGGCCATGCAAAATCGGAAACCACAGGTCTACACTAGCCACTTGCTCTGCGGTGGGTAGGCCACTGGTGGTTTCATCTTCGGGAACTTGGAGGGCGGTGCCCGTCTCTAGCACCTGTTGAGCGGTGGATCCGGTCAGCCAGTGGCCGTCTTTGCGGAGGTAAACCGGTACGACTGTGTACTTGTTGCCCTGGTCAATGGCGCTAAGTCCGGCTGCGATCGCTTGAGCTGATGCGATCGAGACTTCATGCTCTCCTGAACGGCCACCAAACAATAGCCCTACTCGCAGCTTTGCCATGTTCCCTGCCTCCGCAAACAGAATTTTGGCTAGCGTATCACGGGGGTTAGGGTTGTCGAGGCATTCTTTGAACCAGCTACGGGTGAACCAGCTGCGGGAACCGGTGAAAAACCAACAGGCTCAGCCCTCAAGTTTTAGGACGGCGGCAGACGCTTAATTGGGAAAGAGGTGCGACTGATTTGAGAGCGCTCCCCAGCTTCTGGAACATTGCCCCAAATCCAGCTGGCGCTGAGATAACCTGCGGCAGAGAGTCCGACGACGCAGGCGAGGGTGGTGCTAGCTCGGCAGAGGGAGCGCACCCCTTGGGAGGCCCAGAGGGATCCTTTGTAGTCGCCGCGACGGTATAGGGTCTGGACTTGCCAGCTGTAGACGAGGGCTAACACGCCTAAAGGGGGCAGCACGAGGGCGGTGAACAGGGCGGAGCGCCAGCGGCTGGGCGGACAGGGCTGACCATCGTAAAGGCCGTAGCGCTGATTCCACTCTGGGAAGCTGAGATCGCCGACTCGGCCCACAATCCGAAAGTAGCTCACCCCCCCTGGCTGACGGGGCACCAGGCATTGACGAATCAGGTCGGGCAGGGTCATGTAGTTGATGCCGACCCCGACGGCCCGGTAGATAAAAATGTCGATTTGTTCGCCCCGATAGAGGGCTTTGACGGTCAGGTTGCGCGCGTTCAAAGCGGCCTGCAAACTGTGGCTGAGCTGGTCGTCGCGGGTTTCTCGCTGTACGCCCCAGAGCTTCTCTTTGGCGGCTTCTAGGGTGAGGTCGTTACACAGGGCTAGTTCCCAATCTTGGATCGCTCCAGCGCGATCGCCTTGCTGTTCGCGCACGTTGCCCCGATGGAAATAGGCGGGGGCTAGGTTAGGGCTGGCAGCTAAGGCTTGGTCAAAGCTGGACAGAGCGGCGGCGTAGTCTTGCCGTTGGAGGTACAGCAGCCCTTGTTGATGGCTGGCGTCGGCATAGGCGGGCCAAAGTTTGAGGGCGGTTTGCCAGTCGTCAAGGGCACCGTCGTCATCACCTTGGGCCAGGCGGATGTGCCCCCGGTTGCCGTAGCCCTGGGCATAGGTGGGATCGGTTGCGATCGCAGCTTCATAGTCAGCCAGGGCAGCGGTGAGGTCGTCGAGCTGTTGGTGAGCCTGACCGCGCTTAACCAGCACTTGGGCGGGGCGGGGATGGTGGGTGAGGGCGCGATCAAAGGCTGCGATCGCAGCAGGATAGTCGGCTTGCTGAATATGTGTCAGTCCACGTCGATAGCCAAACCGGGCATGCTGGCGACGAAGCAATGCCTGTAGAGAAATAACCATATTGAAACTTTGCGGAGGAGAAGAGGGCTCATAACTTTAGGATTTGCCCCCAAGCTGAAGAATGCTCACGCTTCAGGGCAAAAGAAACAAATCGTAAATTGTTCCGGATGGAGTTTGGTCAGGTTCCGGCCT
>PXDR01000305.1 GCA_003566335.1 Cyanobacteria bacterium T3Sed10_344R1 | reverse complement strand
GCAGCCACGACCCGCTGTTTGGCGGCAGTGCCCCAGAGCCCTTGCCCCAGCATTTGTCTGAGCTATTCCGGGCGATCAACAGCCGTCGCCATCAGGGCGAGACTGGTCTCACTGTGGGGCTAGTGTTTGACGGCGATAGCGATCGCATTGCGGCAGTTGACGGCAGCGGCACCTTTCTCAGCTCCCAGGTGCTGATCCCGGTGTTGATTGACCATCTCAAGTCCCGCCGGGGCTATCAGGGCGAAGTGGTTAAAACCATCAGCGGCTCTAACCTGATCCCCGCTTTGACTCAGCTCTACGACCTGCCCCTGCACGAAACGCCCATTGGCTACAAATACATTGCTGACCGGATGCTCGTGTCCCAAGTCCTGCTGGGGGGCGAAGAATCCGGCGGCATTGGCTACGGCCACCACATCCCCGAGCGGGACGCCTTGCTGTCGGCCCTTTACGTGCTAGAAGCGATTGTCCAGTCTGGCCTAGATTTGAGCGACTACTACCGCCAGCTCCAGGAGAAAACCGGGTTTTCGTCTAATTACGATCGCATCGACTTGCCCTTGGCCAATATGGAGGTGCGATCGCGGCTGCTAAAGCAACTGCAAACCCAGCCCCCGACGGAAATTGCGGGCAAGGCCGTGGAAAACTGCCTCAGCATTGACGGCTACAAGTTCACCCTGGCCGACCAAAGCTGGCTGCTAATTCGCTTTAGCGGCACCGAGCCCGTGCTGCGACTGTATTCCGAAGCCGCTAACCTCACCGAAGTTCACAAACATCTGAACTGGGCTAAAGACTGGGCCAATGCGATCGCAGCCTCTGGGTCGGGGGGCGAGGGGACGGGTTCCTAAACGGCGGCGTTAAGGGTAGGCGGGGTGTTGGCTCAGTAGAATGGGTGGAGAGCTGCGCTGTAAAACTATCCTATGACAAACACCCACGCCGATCCCACGCCAAGCCAGCAGCGGCCCATAGATAAGCGTTTGCGTGCGATCGCATACAGCCTTGACTGTCTGATCCCTGGGCTATATCTATGGCTTGGCCCCCTAAAATTTCGACTAGGTGGCAGTACCGCCGAAGCTAACTACCCTGGCACCTTGCACAGCCGCGCTGGAGTTGCCGTAGTGCTACCGGGCTATCGCATCTACAGCACCTACCAGGGCAGCTATGACCCTTGATAAACATAAGCTCGACGGCATTCCTCAAATCACATCCAAGACATTGCCCAGAGAAGATTTTGAAACTTTGCTAGGCCAAGCAGGTTATCAACTTTCAGGATCAGCCCCAGCAAAAGGCCGCCGCTTAAAAATTTGGTGGAACCACTCACTGCATAGGCGCATCGAATCCATATACAGCGCTGACGGTCAAATCGTGATTACGGCCTACCACGTTGAGGGCACTGCTTGATTGGTAGATCAGGTACTGCAAATTAGATCCGAGCCCCCTTCAGGGGGCATGGGCTTTTAGCCCGGTCGTTTTAACGCCGGGAACCGGGGCATTAGCTACCAACTGCGGGGGGTAAAGTTACCATCATTAAGAATCACCACGCTATCCCCCGACTGCGCCAGCACAAACAAACCCTGGCGATAGGCATAGCGAGCCACGGAATCCGGCACCACCATGCCTGCCACTGCGCCCAGGGCTTGCACATCGTCGTAGCGGGGCATCAGCCGCTTGAATTTTGCCAAGCGCTCTAAATGCTCGTCCACATCTCTCTGGGAAAGCTTGCTTTTCACCTCAACCAAAATGGCTACTGTCGTATTGACCACCAGCAGGTCGATTTCAAAACCTTCTTCGCCTCGCTGCACCGAAATCTCGGGCATGATTTCATGCACGTCAAGTCCCCGAGCCTGGAACAATCGCAGCACAGCGGGTCGCACCTGCCATTCAACAAATTCCCCCAGGCGGTTGCCCAACTTGCCCAGTTGTTCATTCAGATGCTGATTTTGCTGCTTGATCAGCCGCCGGGTTTCCTCAAGCTGGCGATCAGTTTCTTGAAAGCGGCGTTCGGTTTCTTTTTGGGCGGCGGCTAGTTCACCTAGCAAGCGCCAAACATCATCGGCGGTGGTAGCCATAGGGATCAGGGCTAGATTTCTTCAAATGTAGCACTGGGGCTGAAGGGTCAAAGAACCCCGGTTTCTGCCTCAGTCTCCTTAAATCTCTAATCCGAGCCCCCTTCAGGGAGCATGAGCTTTTAGCCTGGTCGTTTTAACGCCGGGTTCTGAGGTGTTCGCCAGGGGCAGATCTGTGGTTGGGCGTATTTGCACAAATCCCTACCGGCTGAGCGCTTGGGGCCGCCTGGGGATCAAATCCCCAGGCTCATAGCTCAAGCCCGCTAAAGCAGGCTAAGACCCGCTTGAGCTCATTTAATTAAATCGTAAGTTTTTTGGATGATTGGGAGTTCAGCAGGGTCAGGCATAGCCAAAAAATTTTGAGCGCTTCGCGCCAAGAAAAGAGAGGGTAAAGAAGAAAGAAGTGCAGAGAACAATAGTACTATAGCACAAAGGGCTAAGGAGTCCTGGGGGCAGAACAAGCGACCCGAAAACCGCTGTCGTTGAGGCGGAGGTCGGGAGCATTGACGTAACGAATCGCAGCACGGCAGTACGCGGGAAAGTTGCTCCACGCACCGCCGCGCAGCAGCCGCCTTTCTTTATTGCCAGAGGATAACCAAGGGCTGCCGTCTGTCGGG
>PXDR01000024.1 GCA_003566335.1 Cyanobacteria bacterium T3Sed10_344R1 | reverse complement strand
GTCAGGTGGGTCGCAACCAGGTGATCCGCCAGGACGGCACGGTTGAGCCCTTAGGCTCCAGCGGCGCGGTGCAGATGCAGCCGGGGGACACCTTTGTGATTGAAACCCCCGGCGGCGGCGGCTTTGGCGCTTTGGGGAGCTGAGATCGCCCCTCAGCCAAAGCCCCCTGGTTTCTTCGAGAAACCAGGGTGCTGCCCCCTTTGCGCGCAATGACTTGGACAGCCGAGACGGCTATCCTACAGGCAGAATCTGGGTCTATTTTCTGGTGGGATGGGCCTCTGGCCTGTCCTTTTCCTCAGGAAACGTCTAGACGGAATCAGGGTTAAGGCAATGCTGATTTGGGGGGAAATCGCTGCATAATTGGGAAAACTTTAGGGCATTCACGGATAGAACCCAGCCTGGGTCTACAACGTATACTCTGATTTCTTATTTGGCGGCACCGAATTTCTGGGCGAAGGCTTCATGACAGACCAGGGTAAATACTACCGGCAGCGGCTAAAGGCCCGGGATGTGTTGCGGCTCTATGCAGCAGGAGAACGGGATTTTCGTGGGGCAATTCTGCGGGGCTGCAACTTTCGCGGGGCTGACCTGTCGAGTGCGGATTTTCGCGGGGCAGACATTCGCAGCACTCGGTTTGTGGATGCAACGCTACGACACGTGAACTTTAGTCATGCCAGGGGGGGGCTCCGGTTCCAGCGGGGGGGGCTGCAAATGCTGCTGGTAGTCGTCATCGCCACAATTTTTGGCTTCTTGCAAGCTTTCGGCGGCACTGTAATTGGGGCCGCACTGGTAAATTCTGATCGGGAAATTGTAGCTGCCGGAGTAGCTGGACTGATAGCAGCAGTCGTAGTTTTCTTCGCGATTGCCCGTCAAGGGTTTACCCTTCAAACATTAGACCTCTTCAGAAATAGGAAAAATCGGCAGGTTACTCTCTCGCCAGTCTCTGAGGACTGGCATTTAGGCATACTGAGCCCGTAATCGGACGAGTCCACAGACGCAGCCAATACTCATCTCGTAACGCGCAGAGCGCATCCGAAAGGTCTCCTTAGCAATCCGAAAGATTTTGATGGTTCGGATCAGATGCTCCACATAGATTCGTCTTCGGCTCACCTGTCGATTGAAATCCTGCTGCTCTGGGCTCAACGTCCCGCCTGGGGGTTTCTTGGTCGGGGTAGTGGTATTACGACAGCCCACGTAGGCTTTATCAGCCGTGAACCGAAGCGACTCCGGCAACTCTGCTTGAGTCTGCTCAAGCAGTTTGCTGTCACTGCGAGGACCGGGTTCACCAAACACCCCATCGACGATATCAATCCCCCCAGGCAGCGCAATCACCTGATTCTTGCGAGTGTGAGTTTTCTGTTTGCCAGAATAGAAGCCTGCTTGACGCTCTCGGGCCTGGGGACGAGGAATCGGTTGCTCCCAGGTATCGACCAGCAAATCCCCCTCCGGTAATTCGGCTAACCAAGCCTCCAATTCAGCCCGTTCTACGCTGGGGCATTCCTGCTGCCATTGCTCCAGCAAACTGGCGGGGAGTTGGCTGCGCAGATGAGGCACTATCTCATGAATGTAGTTGCAGACCGTCGATTCGGCGCACTCGAGAGTCTCAGCTATCGCTTGCATCGTCCAGTGTTGCCTCAGGTAGATTAGGGTGACCAACAGGCGGCACAACACGTTGGCATCCCGTTTGCGACCCCCACCGACTTGCCGTTGCCGTCCAGGCTGTTGCGCCCGCTGCCGATACTCCGCTTGCTCAAGTTCTGCAATCCGTTGCCACAGTTCCCATAGGGCCTCTGGGCCTAGTCCCACCATTCGCCGCCCTTGCTGCGGGCGCTCCTGCAGCAGGTGCAACAGATGGTTGAAGAAGTCTTGTTTCATCACACACCTCTGGGACAAGCTAATCTACTGCTATTCTCACCCCTCATCTTATTTCTGAAGAGGTCTAATACATGGTGATTCTCACCAAACAAGTGCCGCTCAGCTAGGCGGATGCAAAATCAGCCCCAGGCTGGGATCATTCCCTGGCCTGGGGCTGCATTACTTCAGCACCACCGCACCCCCAACTCAAACCGCTGGGCCTCAACCCTCCAAATCCCGGCGGCTGGCCAAGGCTCTGGCCAACGTCACCTCATCGGCATATTCCAGATCTCCACCCATCGGCAGGCCAAAGGCAATCCGCGTCACTCGGGTCAGGGGCCGCAGCAGTTGGCCAATGTACAGCGTGGTTGTGTCGCCCTCAATGCTGGGACTGATCGCCATAATCACTTCCTGGATTTTCTCCCGGTGAATCCGGTGAACCAGCGGCCCCACCGTCAACTGCTCCGGGCCAATGCCATCCATCGGCGAAATCAGCCCGCCCAAGACGTGATAACGCCCCCGATATTCCCGCGTTTTTTCGATCGCAATCACATCCCGCGAATCCGCCACCACGCAAACCGTATGGGCATCCCGGCTCGGCGAGCGGCAAATATCGCACACCGACTCCGCCGATAGGTGAAAGCAGACTGAACATTGGCCGACCTGGAGCTTTGCCTCCGTCAGCGCTAGGGCCAGCGCCTTCACTTCCGCCTCAGGCCGCTTCAAAATGTGCAGGGCTAAACGCTGGGCCGTCTTTGGCCCAACCCCCGGCAATCGCTGGAATTCTTCAATCAGTCTGGCGAGCGGGCGAGTATAAATGGGTC
>PXDR01000065.1 GCA_003566335.1 Cyanobacteria bacterium T3Sed10_344R1 | reverse complement strand
GTCTCTGCCTCTAGAAAAGCTAACGGCTAACAGCTAACAGCCAATAGCCCTTTCCCCTACGCCGCAAAATTCCACATCACCGGATTACTATCCAACCCATCTGTGACCGTGCGGCCAATGGCATCGATCGATGCCAGGTCTTCTGGGCGTAGGGTAAGCTCGACGGCGGCGACGTTGGCGGCGGACTGGTCGGCGCTGCGGGCTCCGACAATGGCGCTGGTCTGGGGCTGGGCGATTAGCCAAGCTAGGGCTAGGTTGCCGAGGGTGGTGTTGTAGCGCTGGGCGATGGGGCGCAGTTGGTCTAGGGCGGCTTGGGCTCTGACGTAGGTTTCGCCCTGAAACAGCCGGTTTGTCGCCCGCACGTCTCCCGCTGGGAACTGGTGATCAGGGCCGAATTTGCCAGTAAGTAAGCCTTGGGCCAGAGACGAGTAGGCAATCACTGACAGGTTGCGCTCTACGCATAGGGGCAGGGCATCTTTCTCAACCTGTCGCCAAAACAAGGAGTAGGGCGGCTGGAGGCTTTCGACCGGGCCATAGGTCAGGGCTTCGGCCAGCAGTTCCCGCGAAAAGTTCGACACGCCAATAGCGCGGATTTTGCCTTGCTCTTTGAGCTGTACCATTGCCGACATCGTTTCAGACAGGGGAACTGGGTCGCTGTTGAATGCGCCAGCGGGCCAGTGGATTTGGTACAGGTCAATGTAGTCGGTTTGCAGCCGCTGTAGGGACTGTTCGCAGGCTGTGATCACCTGCTCGGCCTTGAGGTGGGTGGGGAAAACTTTGGTGGCAAGGATGATGCGATCGCGCACATCAGACAGCGCCTGGGCCACCAGCTTTTCTGAATAGCCTTCTCCATAGATTTCGGCAGTGTCGAAGGTGGTTACCCCCGCCTCAAACGCCGCTCGGATTGCCCCCACAACCTGATCATCCTCAACCCCAACCCAGCCCCGTTTCCCGGCCTGCCAGGTGCCCATGATGATCGGGCTGATCAAGATATCTGTGTTGCCAAGGGGACGCAGTTCCATAGAGAAAGCCACCGAAGAAAGGAAGATCACAGCTTTACCATAGCGTGCTCATCTTTCTCCCTCCAGTGGCTGATTCGCTAAGGCAGCACCCCAGATCGCAACCCCGGTCACAGCTCAGGCTGCCCTGCCCCAGTCACACGTTCTCTAGAGACCCATCCACCTGCTCACTAGTTATCTGTATCGCTAGTTCCTAGAGTGGGGATCAAACCGCCGCCCCGGCTAGCTCTTTGGCGGCAGCCTGAAGCTGAGCCGCTTTATCCGTTTTTTCCCAGGGCAAATCCAGGTCGCTACGGCCCATATGACCATAGGCCGCAACTTCTTGGTAAAAGCGTCCGCCTCGCTCTGACGGCAGCTTTTGCAGGTTGAACGTCTGGATGATGCCAGCCGGTCGCAGCTCAAAATGATCTTTCACCAAGGTCAGCAGGATCTCGTCGTTGACGGTGCCAGTACCGAAGGTTTCGACAAAAATGCTCATGGGTCGGGCCACGCCAATGGCGTAGCTCAGCTGCACCTCGCATTTCTCTGCCAGCCCTGCGGCCACAATGTTCTTGGCGGCATAGCGAGCGGCATAGGCGGCACTGCGGTCAACCTTTGTGGGATCTTTGCCGGAGAATGCGCCGCCGCCGTGGCGAGAGTAGCCGCCGTAGGTGTCGACAATGATCTTGCGTCCGGTGAGGCCAGAGTCGCCTTGAGGCCCGCCGATCACAAACTTGCCGGTGGGGTTAACCAGTAGGCGAGTGGTCTCGGTGGGCTTCACGGTCAGGTCACTGAACACCGGCAGCACCACCTGTTCCCAGAGGTCAGCTTTAATCTTGTCCTGGACGGCAGCTTCATCGGTGATCTCGCCAATAGTGGCCGTGTGCTGAGTGGACACCAGAATGGTGTCGATGCCGACGGGCTTGCCGTCTTCGTACTCCACCGTTACCTGGGTTTTGCCGTCGGGCCTTAGGTAGGGCAGCTCTCCGGTTTTGCGCACGGCAGTTAGGCGTCGAGAGATGCGGTGAGCCAGGCTAATCGGCAGCGGCATGAACTCTGGGGTCTCATTGCAGGCAAAGCCAAACATCAACCCCTGATCCCCAGCGCCGATGGCGTCGAGGGCTTCTTCGCTGGACTGTTCCCGAGTCTCGTGGGCTTGGTCAACGCCCTGGGCAATGTCTCGGGACTGTTCATCCAGGGTCACCATCACCGCACAGCTCTCGGCAGAAAAGCCGTTGCTGCTGGCATCGGTATAGCCAATTTCAGCGATCTTTTGTCGGGCTAAGTTGACGTAGTTAACGCTGGCCTTGGAGGAAATTTCCCCGGTGATTAGCACTAGGCCAGTATTCACCACCACCTCAGCCGCCACCCGACTTTGAGGGTCTTGGGTGAGCAGTGCATCCAGGATGGTGTCGGAAATCTGGTCACAGATTTTGTCGGGATGTCCCTCTGTGACAGATTCAGAGGTGAACAGGTAGCGACTAGACAATGGACAAGCCCTCTCTTAAATCAAGTGTGAATATCAAGTACGGCGATTGCGGCGTTCAACCCAAGCTGGCTGATTCAAGCCTGGCTGACTGTTTGGCATCAGCGATCCTTGGCAGCAACTTAACTCCCTAGTCTGTTATAGTACCCTGCGGTTTTCCCTCAATTAACGACTGCTGAGAGATTGGTTTTGGGAAGACG
>PXDR01000193.1 GCA_003566335.1 Cyanobacteria bacterium T3Sed10_344R1 | reverse complement strand
TCTTCTATACCTACGACTTCGGCGATTCTTGGGAGCATGAAGTCTTGGTTGAAAAGGTGCTTCCTGTTGAAAGTGATGCGGACTACCCTGTCTGCCTCAAGGCTAAGCGAGCCTGTCCACCTGAAGATTGTGGGGGAACCTGGGGCTATCAGGAATTGCTAAAGGCTATCCCAGACCCTGAGCATCCTGAGCATGAGTCATTCCTTGAATGGGTTGGCGGTTCTTTCGACCCAGAGGAGGCTGACCTGGATGAGATCAACAGCCTGCTGAAGACGATTCCTCTCGATACGGCTGATTTTAATGGCTACTTGCCATAGCGTCGGCACAGCGTCCCCTGACTAATGACGACGGTGCCCCCATGGGACTTCACGTCGATGGCGAAGACCTGACCCCGAGGAGACCGACAGATGTGGCATAGATAAACCGTAGCGTAGGGCACTATTAAAGCTTTCGTTATTTCTGATGCTGATGTCGAACCAGCAATGCCTCGATCAGTTGCTGGGCGGTTTGTAGCCGTTGCGGATCCTGTGACTGAGCTACCCAGGCCGCCAGTTCATTCAATGACCCATTGACTAAGTGGGCGAAGCCTTCGGCATCAATAACCGTGAGGTCTCCCTCTGCTACCGCAAGCTGAATCGACTCCTGCAGCAAGCCGAACCCGTACTGATCGATTTCGACCAGGGCGTCCGCCGCCAAAACAGCAGGCGCTTCGATGAAGACTAGCCGTCGCAGTTCCTCCTGCTGAGCTACTTCCAAAAAAGCCTGGCAGCCGACGACGAGCTGCTCCCAGTTAGTCTCTAACGGCTCGACTCGGGTGCGAATGTGGGCGGTGATTTCGTCGTAGGCTTCTGCGACAACCGCCTTAAACACCCCCAGCTTGTCGCCGAACTGATGATATAGCGCCCCTCGGGTAATGCCCAGTTCACTGATAATTTCCTCGGTGCCGGTGGCGGCATAGCCCTGGGCAGCGAACAGATGCCGCGCTCGATCCAGAATGGCGCGGCGGGTGCGGCGGGTTTGCTCAGCTTTGGTCAACTTGAGAGACATATCAATCGCACAAATACATTCAGTCAGTATGTATCTTGACAGGGCTAGCAGGGTGCTCTAGTTTTAGATACATACAGATTGTATCTTTTATGAGGATTGCCTCAAAGGAGCCGGTATGTCTCCGGTGCTGACGACTCGAAGGGCTGGGATCGCGGACATTCCCTTCCTGACTCAAATTGAATATGAAGCTTCTCTGCCACCTCTCGACCACTGTTTTTGGGAAGACCTGCTGGAGGGCACGGGTACCTCAGCCCTGGAGTTCATTGAAGCGGAGTTGCGAGCCGATGCCTCGAATTGGGGCAACGTGAGCGACTTTGTTGTACTGGAAGCAGAGGGTAAACCCGTGGCGGCAGCAGCAGGATATGTCCCTGATCCCGAGGATTACTGCCCGCTGCGGTTGTCTCGTTTGGATGCGATCGCAGCAGTCCTAAATTGGTCAAGTGCTACGACCTCTCTGTTTTGCGATCGCTACTTAGGGCTATTTGGCGGGGACGTGAAGCCCTTTTTCCTCACGCCCCAAGCGTCTTGGATTATCGAGAATGTGGCTGTTTTGCCGGAAGCTCGGGGGCGGGGGTTAGGGAAAGTTTTGCTGAAGGCGGTGTTGGAGGAGGGGAGATCCCAGGGACATTCTCACGCTGGAATCATGGTGATCAACGGGAATGATCGCGCCCGTCACGCCTACGAATCGGTTGGGTTTAAGCCTTACCAAACCTTCTATGCCGATTACTTCTCGGAGCAGTTCAACATCGAGTTTCCGGGGGTGACTAAGTTTGGGCTTAATTTAAGTATTGAAATGGAGTGAAGATGAGAGGTCAAATCTGGTATGTTGCGCTGCTGATCGGCCTCATGTGCATGATTCGGTTCAGCCTCAGCGCTTTTGGCTATGCCAATCCGCCTTGGTTCATGGAGGAAGTTGGAATTTCGCTGTCCGCTAATCCTCAGATGCCCTATGCCGTTCGAGCTTGGGCCATCAGAGACATTGTGATTTCTGTATTGGTTATATTAGCCGACAAAACAGCGATCAAGCTTCTGCTGGCAGGCTGTATTGCGATTGATTTTACGGATATTGTTTCTGCTTACTTAAGCGGCGAAGCAGGATTGTTTGGAGAAGCGGATGGTTGGTTACTGAAACTAACGTCAACGGCGATCGCGTGTTTGCTACTAGAACTTTCCGCCTTGATATTGATTTCTACGCCAAGAAAAACCTCCACACAACAGGAGAATACAGATGGCATTTGAGACCGTTTTGGTTGCCGGTGCCAGTCGCGGGATTGGCTTAGCCGTAGCTGAGCATTTGCAGGCCCGGTGCGATCGCATCCTCACCGTATCCCGCACCCTAGCTCCGGTCGGCGACTGGATTCAGGCAGACCTATCTGAGCTTTCCGGGGTCACAACGGTGGCCGAAGCCGTTGGTGATGTGCCCCTCGATGCCCTGCTTTACATGGGTGGCACCTGGGAAACCCACGCCTTCACCTCCCAGTACCGCTTTGAAGACTGCTCCGATGATGATATTACCCGCGTGATTGCGGTTAACTTGGTGGCCCCGATCCGGCTTGTGAAGGCGCTGTTGCCTGCCCTGCGGCGATCGCAGAATCCTAAAATCATCTTCATGGGCTCCCTCTCAGGCCGGGATAATTT
>PXDR01000099.1 GCA_003566335.1 Cyanobacteria bacterium T3Sed10_344R1 | reverse complement strand
GTAACCGCTGCAACTGCGATCGCAGTTGCTCCGAGCACCAGTCCGCGTTTGGTAATCGACATAGAAAAACTGAATTGTGGTGAGGTACGCCCAATCTAGCACACCCGGCTTGGGGCAAGCCCTTCAGCCGTTGCCGGTCGGAGCGCGCTGTCCCCGATGGCTCAACTAGCCGGACTGGGTAGGTTTCAGGACGCAAAAGCGGCCCCAAAATCTCCCCAAGCGCCCCAGATTCAAGGTTTAGTCGGCGTTAATCAAGATAAGAATCTGCTGAGCATTAGCGCAGCCTAAGGATCTACCCAGCGACCATCAGCCTTAATTAAATTAATCAATTCTTCAACCCCATTCTCTTGAGGCACACGCTTAATCTCTTCCCGGCCTCGGTATAGGGCAATGGTGCCCGACTGCTTGCCCACATAGCCATAGTCGGCGTCAGCCATTTCCCCAGGACCATTGACAATACAGCCCATCACCGCGATGTCTAGGCCGGTCAGGTGCTTGGTGGCTTCTCGCACCTGGTGCAGTACGTCTTCAAGGTTGAACAGGGTGCGACCGCAGGACGGGCAGGCCACATACTCCACCATGGTCTTCCGCAGACCCAGCGCCTGCAAAATGCTGTAGCACACCGGAATTTCTTTTTCTGGGGCTTCGGTCAGCGACACCCGAATTGTGTCGCCAATCCCTTGAGCCAGCAGGGTGGCGATGCCAGCGGTGGACTTAATCCGGCCATACTCTCCATCCCCGGCTTCAGTCACCCCGAGATGCAGCGGATAGTCCATGCCTTCATCATTCATCCGCTTCACCATCAGCCGGTAGGCGGCTAGCATCACTGGCACTCGGGAGGCTTTCAGGGACAGCACGATATTGCGGAAGTCGAGGGACTCACAAATGCGGATGAACTCTAGGGCCGACTCCACCATGCCTTCTGGGGTATCGCCGTAGGTGAACAGCATCCGCTCAGCCAGGGAACCGTGATTGACCCCAATCCGCATCGCCTTGCCCTGATCCCGCAGGGAAACCACCAAGGGTTCGAGGGTTTCGCGGATTTTGTCGCCAATTTGCTGGAATTCAGCCGGGGTATATTCGTTGCGGTCGGCTTTGGGTTTCTCGAACACATAGAGGCCGGGGTTAATCCGCACCTTATCGACATGTTTCGCCACCTCTAAGGCAATCTTCATGCCGTTGTGGTGAACATCGGCGACTAAGGGCACCTGCTGATAGGTTTCAGCCAGCTTTTTCCGGATGTCCCCCAGGGCTTTGGCATGGGCCATGCTAGGCACGGTCACTCGGACAATCTCACAGCCGATTTCGTGCAGTCGGCGAATCCCAGCGACAGATCCGTCAATGTCTAACGTGTCTTCGTTAATCATGGACTGCACCACCACCGGCGCACCGCCGCCAATGGTAATGTCGCCCACTTTGACAGGACGAGTTTTGCGGCGGTGAATAGTGGTGTCAAACGCCGCTGCGATCGCAGCATCCGGGGTAGAAGAAGCGGCCGGAGCGGTAGGCAAAGTCTGCATAAAAGGCGATTGAGTGCTTTATCTCCAGAGTGCCACAGAAGCGACCAGACAGGAGCAGCTTGGGGTCAACCGATCCAGGCTAAAGCTTGGCCGTACATTCTAAAATCAGCCGTTGATTTACCAGGGCATAGGGCTGGACTTCTAGGGCTTGGCGAAAAGCTTGAATGGCGGCGCTGTAGTTTCCTAGGGCGGCATGGCATAGCCCTAACCCATGCAGTGCGCCGAAATGGTGGGGCACTAACGCCAGGGTGGCTTGGCAGTCTGCGATCGCTCGGTCATAGTCTCCCGTCGCGTAATGCAGCACCGCCCGCCGATTCCAGGCTTCAGCAAAATCCGGCTGATCCCGGATCAGCTCATCCAGCAGCGTAGCCGCCGCCGCTAGATTTCCCCCCTGCATCAGGGATTGGCTGCGCATCAGTTGCCGCGCCCCTTGAATTCCCTTCTGCTGAAACCACCGCTGCCAGAAGATTTCCGTCGCCGCTGCCCGCACCTCCTCATCTTGATGGTGGAGCTGAGCTAAAAGTTGTTCCGTTGAAAAATCAGTCATAGAAGATCAGCCGTCCCCACAGCAGCCTGCATTTCCGTGCCTGCATTATCTGCATTAATAGCGCATTAACCTCTCCCAGCGGTCGCCGCAAGGGAAGGCGACAGCAGTGCCCCAAACTCATGGGATACCCAAATTCACGGGATACGGACGAGATTCGCCCTGAACAAGTCGCTCAACAGAGCGCTCTGTTAGGTGACTTGTAGGTGACTTGTAGGTGACTTGTTCGGCAAAGAGCCAAGTCAGGTTGAACAAATGTTTCGGCATTTCCCCAGAATTGTTCGAAGTCCCAGGGAAGTGGGTACTTTTAGCCTAGAGAACATAAATCGGACTGTGTGGATTAACCGTCATCCGGTTGCCAGCCATGAGGATTTATCTGGTTTCTGCGGTGTTCCATTATCCACCCATCTTGGGGAACACTGCATGGGGAATCGCTCTACGTGCCAGTGTTATGGGCAAAGGCTCTGGGAACACACGACCTTGTATCGTCTGCCCCAGGTCGCCACACCCCAACGCCCAGCTAGCCAGCGTTCCAACTGACCAACTCTCAAAACCAACTCACAAACAGAGGTTCAGAAGATCATGGCCGTTGAAAAAGTAAACTCTTCCTCCAGTCTGGCC
>PXDR01000088.1 GCA_003566335.1 Cyanobacteria bacterium T3Sed10_344R1 | reverse complement strand
GGATGCGATCGCCCTCTCTGCCGATGGCCAGTTTTTGGCGGCGGGGGGGCAGGATGGCACCGTGAGAATCTGGTCGATGGGGGGGGATGGGCCAACGCCGCTAGCTGAGCTAGAGAATGCTCGGGTGTGGGTAGATTGCCTACAGTGGCATCCGCATCGGCCAGAGCTGGCTTTTGGCCTAGGGCGCTATGCCCAAGTGTGGGATGCAGCCGATCAATCGGTGGTGGCAACCCCCGTATTTGAGGCATCGTCGGTGCTGGATCTGGCCTGGCACCCTAGCGGCGATTATCTAACTCTGGGGGGGAATCTTAGCGTGAAGACCTGGCGGCGAGACAATTGGGACGACGACCCGGAGATTCGAGAAACCGGTGGGGCTAGTGGTGCGATCGCCATCTCCCCCGACGGCCAGTACCTAGCCTCAGGCAACAACGATCGCACCCTGCTGGTGTGGGAGTGGGAGACCCCCTATCCCTGGCAGATGCAGGGATTTCCGGGCAAGGTGCGGCAGTTGGCCTGGTCTACTGTCAACGCCCAGGGGGGAGCACCATTGCTAGCATCTGCCAGTGCAGAAGGCGTGGTGGTGTGGGCCAAGGCCGCGAGCGACGACCAGGGCTGGACATCTCACGTACTGGATTTGCACAGTGGGGCCGTGAGAGCGATCGCATTTCAGCCCCAATCGACGCTGCTGGCTACGGCCTCTGAGGATGGCTGGGTTTGTCTATGGCAAAAGGCCACCCATGCCGCCCAAATTCTTGAAGGGGCATCGAGTGGTTTTTCGACCTTGGCCTGGTCATCCCAGGGTAAAGTCTTGGCGGCGGGAGGCTGTGGCGGAGAGTTGCTGGTGTGGGGGCAAAATTTGGTTGGCAAGGGATTTGGGTAAATGCAAAACGAGCTGGCTGCCTGGATCCCACATTCCGCACGTTGAAGTGTCACGCTCAGGTATTAAGCTTACAAGCCTTTGAACTCAAGGGTTCCAAGGCTTGATAGTGCAATCGGACTAAATTGAGCCTATTCTCAGTTAGGTTCGCCAACAGTGTCAGCAGTGGGCCTAAGATTGAATCTGCCCTAAGATGCTGGGGTCTTTGATTTTAGTATCGGCAGCTAGCAGTAGAGCTTTGCTGAGGATGATGCTGGTTAGACCGTCTCCAGCAAATGGCAGAAACACCTGTTCACCCGCAGTCAGTTGGCGTGGACTAGGCACAATGCAGAGATATTGGTCGTTGGGCTCCATCAGAATATTGCCGCTACCCAGGTGGATTTTGTAGGTGCGCATCTGGCCCTGAACCACTAAAAAGCGGTCTTGAAACGTGCATTGCGGGGCGATGGCTAGTCGCGGCACAATTTCGGCTAGCACCTGGCGACGGGTTTGGGCTGTGGCGGATAAGTCACCAAACCCATAGCTGTACCAGTAGTGACGGTAATGCCCCCCGGGACCGCCATCGATCCAGTTGGGATCATTGCCAACGCTGGCCACCCCCACAAAGAGATCCACATCGCGCATGACTTCAGAAAAGACTAGAGCGGGGATAGTTTCCAGCGGCAGCAGTTCAGCACTATCTAGTTGATAGAAGCGCACCTGGTCAGTGCTGAGATAGCGGTAGCATCCAGCATCAGTGGTAAGTTCTGGGTCGTAGTCTTCTCCAATGCCAGTGAGCCAAAACTCAGCCCGCAGCCCCCAAGCCTGTAGGGATTTGACCGAGGGCTCATCCTCCCAAGCGTTCATCCGTCGCATAGGATCGCGCCAGCCTCGCTGATGGCAAAGGGCATGGTGCTGGGGCTGTTTGATGATGTGGGCGGCAAAGCGGTTGGAGTAGATGAGGGTCTCTTGCTCCGCTGCTGTGAGCAAATAAAGTTCACGGTGAGCCTGCTTAAAGGGCTGTTGAACTTGGTGGGTCACCAGCCAAGCACGCCAGGCGACCACGGTGTCGGGTTCAGCGGTGATCGGATGCCAAAGGCTGACAGTCGCCATCTCTGGCAAATCCCCCACGGCTTCACCGGTCACGGTCACAAGCTGACCTTGGTGCCAAATGGCGTTGATAGTGCGATCGTCAGTCTGAAACTGCCAGATTAGCCGTCGCACCAGGGTGCCTACCAAGGGATGGTTGAGGTAGCGATCGCACCAAGTTTTGAACGACCAAGTCTTGGGGTTGAGGTAGACGGCTTCTAGGCGATCTCGCTGGGCAGGCAGCAGCCCTTGAATATCTTTGAGGGTTTGCTTCAAGTCTTTCAGCGCTTCGCCGTAATGCTCCTTAACGGCCTTGGGTACAGACTTTTGCGGCTTACCGGCAGCAGTGAACCAGTTGAGGCTGGCTTGGTTACCCTGAACCTGAATCTCGGCGATAAAGTCTCCCAAATGTTCCTGTCGTTGACCCACGGCAGCAAAGTTAAAGTCGGGGACACCCAGTTCTTCCAGTTCCTCTAGGGACACCCCCGATTTTTGGGCGGTGGTGGTGAGCGCTTTAGCAATACTATTCTGGGCGCTGGGCAGCTTGACCTTGGCCTTGAGTCGGGCGAGTTGCAGGGTGCTATCGCGGTCACCGATCTGCCCTAAAGCCCATAGTGCGGCGTTTCCCAGGCGAATACAGACTGGCCCCACTCCCGGCACCTTGCGAAAGCCCGCCAGCACCACCTCTCCTAGCCCACGCCCGATTTCTGGACTGGGGTAGCGGCTACTAAGCCAGCACAATCCCT
>PXDR01000543.1 GCA_003566335.1 Cyanobacteria bacterium T3Sed10_344R1 | reverse complement strand
TTTGATCTGAGCCGGGGAGTCCCCAGGAGAGAGGTAGCGATCAAATTGAGTCGCCATCTCTTTACGGGTTAGGTCTTGCGTCCAGTATTCCACCAAGGCATGGCCCCAGGCCCAGGCATTGCGATCCGCCGGGATGTCGTTGTGGCGCAGCAGCAGGGGCCACAGCTTCAGCAAATCTAGGGACAGAAACTTCAGCGGATCTGGCTGGAGTAGTTCCGCCAGTTCATAGCTCAGCATGAGTTTAGCCACTACCCCAGGCACCTGTTCCGCCGGGATGGTTTCCGCCAAGGCTTTCCCTAAGGCCGGAATGCCCACCAGTCGCGACGCGATGAAGTTGAACAGCGGCGTTTTCACCAGGGCGATCGCACTTTGCCCCCCTGCCATCTGCTTGGCGTAACGGTCAATAATTTCCGTGGCCTTCTGCACCCGCACGGCCCGACTAGACAAAAATTGAGCCAGCCGCTGAGCCTTCGCCGGGGGAATCGCATCCACCAGCGCTTGCGCTAACTCGTCTCCCCCCCAGGCGTCACGCTGGGGGTCGGTGGCGGCGGTCACCACCGGCCACACCTCCTGAATCCGCTCCCCTAAGTGGGTTTTGCGATATGCGATCGCAGCTCGAATATTCCGCTCCTTAGGCCGATCGCCCTGACGCCAATCGTAGGGGGGCTGCCATTCCCGCAGGGGCCGCAGCCGATCCACCTGGGTCAGCCCCACCAAAATCGGCACATCCCCCAAACCCCGCTCCGCCAAATCCTGCAAAAAGATCTTGTCTGCATCCAGGGCCGGATCGAGGGCTGGGGTGACCAGCAGCACCGCGTCTGCCGTCGCCGCCTGGTCGATCACCTGCTGCCGCAGATCTGGGCGCTGCACCTGCTCATAACCCGGACTGTCCCACAGCAGCAGAGTTTGGCCATTCTCCGACTGCCAGCGGTAGCGACTGAGCTGGTCAGTACTGGGCAGCACATCGACCTTGGCTAGATCTTCCTGGAATAGAGTGTTGATCAGGCTGCTCTTGCCAGCCCCAGTCCGGCCCACTAGCAATAAATTCACCGCCTGGGTGTCCAGCTGATCCGCCGGTTCAGCCTGCTCTAGCAGGGCTTTGAGGGATTGGGAGCGGGGGTGAGGCTGGGATTCCGCTGACGAGTCGTCCGGCTGGCTACTCAGCTGGGCCACCGACAAATCCGCCTGACCGCTGTAGAGCAGCACGGCCTGACGGCAGAGATTCGTCAGGGCCATTTCCCGCAGAATTTGGCTGAAATTGCCCAAAAGCTGCTGGTTAGCCTGGTCACTGGCAGGCTTACTCACCTGCTTCGTCGCCGCCACAACCGGGTTCCACAACCACTGTCCCCAAGACAGCACCCCCATCACCCGCTTCAGCGGCGCTTCATACTGGCGATAGGTTTTATAGGCCCGGTAGACCTGACTAATGCTGACTTGATTCAACGCCGGGGCTGCTACCTGCACCCAGCGATCGAGGTCGTCAATCGTGCCGCGAATCAGGCCATAGGCTTGGGGCACATAGATATTCAGCAGGGGATACTCTTCTTCGGGGTGGTAAAGCTGGGCAACGTCAGCCACCAGGGTTTGGCAGCGCTGACCAAAGCAGCCCCAGTCTTCCCACAGCGGCACATCCTCTTGGGCTGCGGTCAGGGTGCGATTGAGTACAGCCTCGATTTTTTCGGGGGCCACCGTCACCGCCGCTTCATCACCGTGGGCTAGGGTGTCGTCAAGCTGCGATCGCACCTCCGCCTGAACCGCATCTAAATCACTGGTTTGAGCGGACGGGCGAGTCCAGCGCACCAGCAGCCAGCGCCAGCCCAAGCCAATCAACCCCACCAGCGCCCACAGCCAGCTCAGCCCCCAGGCATGGAGCTGCACCGCAGTTGCGCCCACCACCCCCAACCCGATCACCACCAGGGGAGCGGCCAAGATAATCCACTGCCAAAGTTTAAGTTGAAGCATCGGCATTCTCGTCCTTGTGGGACGGTTCCTGGCTGGGGTTAGGGGGCGATTCCTGGTTAGCTTGCTCAGACTGCAGCGTTTCTGCCAAGGGAGAAGGAGGCACCGCTTCGACTGGGTTTTTAAGATGACTGTCCGGGTGGGGCTCGGGGCTTGGTGGTACCTCAGCAGCCTCCGGAGCTGAGGGCTTCGCGGCATCTCCAGCCGTCGGACGGCGATCCGCAGCTGGCGTTGTTGCGATCGCAGACTGCGTACTCGCAGACTTCGCACCCTGGCGCTTCTGATCCCCCTTATTCTGAGCATACGTGCGGGCCATCAAGGCTTGAATCGCCTCGGGGTCTGGCACTTTCCCCGCCAGCAGATCGCCAAAGTATAGACAGGCTCCCTCCCCCAAGGCCCAGGTGTAGGCCACTGACCAAGTAGTTGCGATCGCACTTCCAGCAAAGGGAATAAACTTCACCAGCTCCCGCCCCACTGCCTGGGCCATGAACCCACCAGCCAAACTGCTGACGACCCCCAGCCCCTGGGACATGCTTAACCGCTGGTTATACAGCCGCCCCAGCACCACCACCATCGACACCTGCAAACTGGTCAACACCGGCATGGTGGCAAAGGGCAACGGCACCGCTGCCGCCACTCCCGCCGCCACCGCAAACGCCTTGATATACTGCCGCGCCGCCCGCCGATAGAGGTTGCCAATCGCCGCCCCCCGTTCCTCCTCGGCCAAGAGCTGATG
>PXDR01000643.1 GCA_003566335.1 Cyanobacteria bacterium T3Sed10_344R1 | reverse complement strand
GATTTGCTGCCGTTGATGGGGCTTGACCCGGCAGCGGTGAGTGATGAGCAGTGGATTGAGGCGTTTGGCAAGTTTCAGGGGCGATCGCCGTTGTTGGCCCTGCGCTATCACGGCTATCAGTTTGGTCAGTACAACCCGGCGCTGGGAGATGGCCGGGGCTTTCTCTACGGCCAGCTTTGGGGCACCGACGGCGAACTCTATGATTTGGGCACTAAGGGCTCGGGGCCAACCCCCTATTCTCGCGGCGGAGATGGGCGGCTGACCCTGAAGGGAGGCGTGCGGGAGGTGCTGGCGGCGGAGGCGCTGCACGCCCTGGGGGTGCGCACGTCCCGCTGTTTGAGTTTGGTGGAAACCGGGGATTCCCTCTGGCGGGGGGATGAGCCATCGCCAACTCGGGCCTCGGTGATGGTGCGGTTTAGCCGATCCCACATTCGTTTTGGCACCTTTGAGCGGCTGGCCTATCTGGAGCGGCCTGACCTAATCGGCAAGCTGCTGGATCATGTGGTGGCGGTGTATTACCCCCATCTCAGTGCGATCGCAGATTCCCAAGACCGCAACGCCCGCTTCTACGCCGAACTGGTGGAGCGCACGGCAGAGTTGGCCGCCTCCTGGATGGCGGTGGGCTTTTGTCACGGGGTGTTGAACACCGACAACCTGTCCATCACTGGGGAGAGCTTTGACTATGGCCCCTATGCCTTTATGGACAAGTACGATCCTGGGTTTACGGCGGCCTATTTTGACTATTCCCGCCGCTATTGCTATGGCAATCAGCCAGCGGCCTGCTACTGGGGGCTGGAGAAGTTGCAGGTGCCCCTAAAGCTGGTGATGGCGGCGGATGATCTCAACGCCGGGCTGGCCCAGTTTGAAGACCATTACGCAGCGGCCTATCTAAAGCGGATGCTGGCGAAGCTAGGGTTCACCCCGGCCCAACTGCCACCGGAGCTGGTGCTTGACTTGGTGAAGCACACCCTAGCGCTGCTGGAGGTGACCCCGGTGGGCTATCACACGTTCTTTTTGGCCCTGACTCAGAGCTGCGATCGCACCTGGGTTGACGATCCCCAAACGATTCTGGCGGCGGATCAAGCTGCGATCGCACCGGATGAAGCGGCTCGGTCTGCGTTGGAGAAGCTGCGATCGCACTATCACCACGCTTTGACCCACCTAGACGCCGACGGCTTCAGCGACCTACAGCAGCGGCTGCGAACCACCAATCCGGCCACCGTGCTGCTACGCCCCGAAATCGAAGCGATCTGGGAACCGATCACCGTCGCCGACAACTGGGAACCGTTCTACACCCTGGTCAAACAGGTGCAGCAGCCTTATTTGGCTTAGCGTCAGCCTTCCTTAAATTCCTCAAGTTGATCGAGTCGCAGCCAGATATTTGGCGTCGGCACCCGGCCAAACTTAACCAGGGCGTAGTCCTCGCGAGTTTCTAGCACCTCGCCCCTGGTCTTAAAGATGTAGGACGACCAGCGGGTATCACTGGCCTTCGCTTCAACGCTGTTGTCCAGCTTTTCTCGAATTACCCGCACAAACGAACCGCGCTTAACCGCCATTGAGCTTGTTCCTAATTGCCTAGCTATTACTCAGCCTTATTGTATCCCTGGTCGTCAGCCTATCCTGGGCTAGTCAGCCGAGTCGGGCCTTGGCCTGTTGGGGTTGGCCCCACAGCACCCGCTCATGTTTGTAGATCACCATGCCCGGTAGGGTGCGGTTAGGTTTATAGACGTGTTTGGGCTCGGTGTAGACCACCGGCACCTGGTCAGACTGGCGGGCGCGGCTGAAATAGGCGGCGAGGTCGGCCACGTATTGCAGCTCCTCGTCGCTGGGTACGGCCCCAGGGTCTAGGCGCAGCAGCACATGGCTGCCGGGGATTTCCTGGCTGTGAAACCAGAGGTCGTAGTCGGTGGCGGTGCGAAAGGTGAGCTGGTCGTTTTGGCGGTTGTTGCGGCCAATCCAGATTTCGTGGCCCTGGGGACTGACAAAGCGGTGGAAGGGTAGGTCTTCGGCTTCGCGGCTGGGGCGGTGGTCGGGGTTGGGCAGGTAGCCTTGCTGAATTAGCTCGTCGCGGATCTGGCCGATCGCACCCAAATCCGCCGCCGTTTCATACGCCGGGGTTTGCAGCAGGGCCGCTTCCACCTGCTCTAGGTAGTCCACTTCTTCTTGTACAGCTCGGAGCAGGGGCTCCACCGCCAGCCGCGCCCGCTTCAGCTTTTGGTGCTGCTTGTAGAGGGCTTGGGCATTCTGCACCGCGTTTTTTTCGGGGTTGAGGGGAATGGTGACCGGTTCCTCCGTGGTGAAGTCGGCCAGGGTGATTTGCTTGAGACCGGGCTGCCACTGGTGTTGATAGGCCATTAGCAAATCGGCTTGTTGGCGCTGCCGATCGGCTTGGTCAGATTGGTCGAGTCGGGCGGCAAAGGTGGCGGCTTTTTGGCGCTGCTTCTTCAGCAGTCCTTTCACCTTTTGGCTGAGCTGGTTGTGCAGGCGCTCGAACTGCTGCCGCCGCTCGGTTTCGCGGTAGTAGGTGGCTAGCAGTTCCTGCACGGTGTCCACAGGCTCAGTCAGGCCAAAGCCAATCACGGTATAGCCATTAGCTGTCCAGCCGGGGACAAAGGCGGACTTGTCTAGCAGGCGCAGCCAGTCTTGCCAGCGCTGGAACAGGCGCGTCCAGTCGGCGGCGCTTAAGCTGTCGGTGGATTGGCTGGGG
>PXDR01000343.1 GCA_003566335.1 Cyanobacteria bacterium T3Sed10_344R1 | reverse complement strand
CAGCCCGCATCTTTAGGGGACATAGTGGCCCGAGCTTGGCCCAGGCCCAGGCTAAAATGCACCCCGTCTACCAACACATCGGTACTGACCACCAGCCGATGCCCTGGACGGATTGCCACCACGGCACCGTCATCAGCCAGCGTGTCAGGCGGCGCAAATTGGCGAATCTGGGCCAAAACGCCCAGCTCTCCGGCCTGAGCTACCGTACTGCCGTTTAACCTGCCATCATCAGAGAGCGGTATCGCCACGGGTCTTCAAGTCCGCCCCTAGCTTTGAGACGGCTGCACCAGATTTTCCAGACCTTCGACCACCTTGGCCGAAATAATCTGGTCGTCTTGGTTCATCTTTCTCAGCACCTCATCGCCATCCACCGCATAGCCAAAGATGGCGTAGCGACCATCCAGCAGATTTCGGCCCGCTGGCGTTAGTTCCGGCTCAAATAAGAAAAAGAAGAACTGAGACGAACCGCCGTTGGGATCATTGCCAGGGCGGGCCATAGCCAGGGCTCCATAGGCCGAAAACGGCAGCACCGGATCTTCTAAGTAACGCCCCAGGGCTTCTAGGGTGTTGCCGTAGGTGGGCTTCTCGTCACCCTTGACCAAAATCTCTAGGGGAATAGCCCGATATTCGCCGGTTGCTGGGTCGATGAACCCTTCCTCGGGGCCTGGGGGATCGCCAGTTTGCAGCACGTAAAAGTCTTCTGCCCGGATAAAGCCCAACCCGTCATAGAAGCCGCGATTCACCAGATCAACAAAGTTACCTGCTGTCACAGGTGCACTGTAGCCGTCAATAATTGAAGTCACCGGCCCACGAGTGGTTTCAAACACCACGGTGGCGCGTCCCTTTAACTGAGGCAGATCGGCATATTCTTCTGGCACCTCGTAGGGGAAATCCCCGAGCATCAGTTCTTCAAGCTGACCCACTTGAGCCAGCAGCGCTCGCCGGTTAATCCAGACGGCTTCTTTATCTCGCTGTTCCGCCGCTTCTCGCACAGCAGGCAGACCCTGCTCAATTTGATCAAGCAGTTCCGCCGCTGCGGCCCGCCGATCGTCAGACACCGCTGCCAGCATCTTGTCCCGGCCCCGGCTCACCACCCGTTCAGCCTTGGTGACGTTGCGCTTGATTGGGCTCCAGCGCTTGCCCCGCAGGGACTCAGCAATCTCCTCTAGGTCGGACTGGAGCTTGCGCACTTCGTCGTTGTCAATCGGTAGGGCATACCGCAACAGGGCACGTCCATCGGTGATGGCGTTGCCGGGGGGCAAGTAGGCCACCGTGCTGCTAGCGATCGGTAGGGGAGCTGCGATCGCACTCTCCATTGGCCCAGCTAGTGGCCCAACGAGACCTAGAGTGACTGCGATCGCCACCAGCAGGGACATCCCCAGCCGCCGCCAGCGATTGAAAGATCGGAGGATGATTAAAGGATCAGCTAAAAGTTTGAGCAAAGTCATGCTGCAATAAAAAACGAAAAACACAGAAGCCAGACTGGATAAGGACGGTCAACACCGCCGCCTAAGCCCGCGAAAATCTTCAGAAACCGAGGAAAACAACCGCTTCCCCCTAGATCTTGCCATAGGAGCGCAGCATCTCCCCTCACTCTTTTGGCCCACAGCGGGGATGCTCTCTTTGAGCGGTACTTAGAGCGGTACAATGAATTGCCAATAAAAATTGGCGCTGCACGCCACCTAAAACGCAAACTCGCCACCCCATGATTTCCAGTAATGATTTCCGCACAGGTGTCAGCATCGAGCTAGATGGATCGGTCTGGCGCGTTGTGGAGTTTCTGCACGTTAAACCCGGCAAAGGATCAGCCTTTGTCCGCACCAAACTCAAAAATGTTCAGTCAGGCAGCGTGGTTGAGCGCACCTTTCGAGCTGGGGAAACCGTTCCCCAAGCCACCCTCGAAAAGGTGACCATGCAGCACACCTACCGGGAAGCAGAACAGTTCGTTTTCATGGATATGGAAACCTACGAAGAAGCTCGCCTGACCGCCGATGTGATCGGTGACCAGGTGAAATACCTCAAAGAAGAAATGGAGGTCAACGTCCTCTGGTGGAACGGTCAGGTGCTAGAAGTTGAACTGCCCAACTCTATTGCCCTGGAAGTGACCGAAACCGATCCAGGGGTCAAAGGCGACACCGCCACTGGCGGCACCAAGCCCGCTATCGTTGAAACCGGTGCTCAAGTCATGGTGCCACTGTTTATTTCCATTGGCGAAAAAATTCGGATCGACACGCGCACCGACTCCTATCTTGGTCGGGAGTCTTCCTAACTGATCTTCCACCCTGGGGGAGTGCAGGGAATCCGCCCTGCTGGGGCAGTCCGCCCCGGCAGGCTACAGCTATCGGTTATTGACAGGGGATTGTGTTTGTGGACTTAACCTTTAACGAACTTCGAGATCTGGTCGCCGCCATTGACCAGACAGATATTGCGGAGCTAACCCTCAAAGGAGCCCACTTTGAGCTAACCCTACGGAAGCCCTCTGCCACCACCAGTCTGGCGGCTCCAGTGGCTGCGCCCAGTGCAGTTGCCACCGTTACCCCAGTCGCGTCAGACTCCAGCTCTACCGGGTCTGCACCGGCAGCAGCAGCCCCCCCAGCCCCAGCAGTCGATGACAGCCTCGTCGCCATCACGTCACCGATGGTGGGCACCTTCTATCGCTCCCCTGCCCCAGAAGAACCCGCCTTTGTAGACGTGGAGTCTGACGCGACT
>PXDR01000605.1 GCA_003566335.1 Cyanobacteria bacterium T3Sed10_344R1 | reverse complement strand
TTGAAGTGCTTACCCCCGACTTTTGGGGTGGGCCGGAAGCCACTGAGCAGCAGCGGCAGCGGATTCAGCAGGTGGTGGCGGCTCGACCGGCCTGCTATAACCACAATGTCGAAACAGTGCGGCGGCTCCAAGGCCCAGTGCGGCGGGGGGCTAAATATGAGCGTTCTCTAGATGTACTCCGTCTGGTGAAAGACTGCGATCCGGCAATGCCCACCAAGTCGGGGCTGATGGTGGGCCACGGCGAAACGGAGGCCGAGCTGGTGGAAACGATGCAGGATTTGCGGATGGTGGGCTGCGATCGCATCACCATTGGCCAATACATGCGCCCATCCTTGGCTCATCTGCCGGTACAGCGCTACTGGACGCCCGAGGAGTTTGATCAGTTGGGCGCGATCGCTCAGGATTTAGGCTTTAGCCACGTGCGCTCTGGCCCCCTCGTGCGGAGTTCCTATCATGCTGGGGACGCGCCCTAGCCTAGAGGCTTTGCATCACCAGTGGTCCTTCGGGGGTAGGGGGAGCGGTGGCTTGCTCGGCGGGGATCAGCATCTGCACGCCGGTAATGTTGCAGGCGGCGTCGAACAGTTCCCATTGGGTTTCTAGCCCGCCGTCATCGCCATCAAACTGACCGCAAAAGGCCGGGACGGTTGCGCCTTCGGGGATGGCCCAGAGGCGATAGGCTTGGTCGCTGGGTAGGGGGGGCAGGTTTTGGGTCAGCAAAAAGGCTTGCTGATCCCCGGTGTCAATCACTAGGCTGCCAAAGGCGTCGGGTAGGTCTTCGGTACCGCTGAGGGTGTAGATAAACCGATCGGGATTCTGGAGGGCTTGAATCACCGCTCGTTTTTCGGCCACGGACTGCCGCAGTTGGTAGTTATCTGTCCCCAAGACAATTAGGGCTGCAGCTGCGATCGCACCCCCAGCGATCAGCCCCCAGGGTCGTCGGGTCTGGGCCGGTTGAGCCGATTGAGCGTCAGGTTGAACGGCAGCCAGCACCGGATCGGGCTGGGTCGCCTCTGCCGCCGCCAAAATAGACTGCTTTAGATGAGCCGGTGGATCTTCATCTGGGAGGGCATAGGGCATAAGGGCTAGGGTTTCCTGTAGATGGAGCACTTCGCGGTTTAAGTCAGGGTCAGCCGCGACGAGCTGCTGGAAGGTTTCGGCTTCCTCAGGACTAAGGTCGCCGAGGACGTAGCCTGCCAGCAATTCCTGCCAATTGTCAGAAGAAAGAGAAGACATGGGTGAGGCTTTACGGAGAAAAAGTGTGGGGGCTAATGGGCGCGACTGAGGCTTAATGCTGAGGGTGGGCAACTCGCCTAACGCTCAGGCCAAATGCTCAGACTGAATGATCAGACCAAATAATCAGACATAGTCCTGGAGGGCTTGGCGTAGCTTGATTAACCCTTGGCGAGAACGGGTTTTGACGGTGCCGAGGGGAATGTCTAACCGCTCAGAAATTTCGGACTGACTCACGCCTTCAAAATAGGCAATCTCTAAAACCGTGCGCTCTTTTTCCGGTAGCTCTACTAGGGCGGCTTTAACCAATTGCGATCGCTCCCAGGTCGAGATGTTTTCGAGCGGTAAGTTAGATCGAGTTTCGTTGCCAACGATGCCCCGTAGCCGCTGCATCATGCGATGACGACTGCCGCGAGATCGCAGTCGATCAATCGCCCGAGATCGGGTCAACGTGACTAAAAAACTGCTGAGGGAACCTCGCTGGGGATCGTAGGTTTGTCGTTGCCAAAGGATCAGGAAAATTTCCTGGGTTAAATCTTCAGCTTCTTCAGGATTGGTCAGCACTCGCAGGGCCAAACCATAGACCAACTTGGAATAGCGGTCATAGAGCACGCCCAAAGCACTGACCTGACCGGCGCGCACTGCCTGAATTAATTCAGCATCAGTTCGGGACGGCGTAGGCACATCGGCGGAAGCGTGTACCGCTGGATTATCAGACATCGGCGCACAGACCTCTAGTAGCAGGCCACACTCTGTTGCTAGACAGACGCTGACCAACCATAGTCAGCCACAACGGAGGTGTTCTTCCTTAAAAGAGTACGGCTTTGTTGCCAGTTTGGATGTGTGATCACCAATAGTTTTTCGCCGCTTTTTTTGCCGCTTCTTATTGGTCATTTTTCAGCTAAGGCTTACAGAATTTTGGTTCAATCCAACGCCAGCCTCTTTACGTAACTAAGACAATTCAGCCTTCAAGCCTGCTTGAGCCTAGCTGATGCAAACGTTGACGAATTGACTGGTTGAGGAACCGATAAATCCATGCAAGAACCTAAGCTAACTCTCCCCAAACGGGGCACCCATAGCGCCGCCCTTTCTCGTCGTCGCCTGCTCCTGGGTGGCGCTGCGGTGGGTGTCTCTAGCGCCGTAGGTTTGGCCACTGTGGCAGCTCGCCCAGCCAATGCCCAGGCTAACGACATCGAGATTCTGAATACAGCTCTGTTTTATGAGCACGAAGCGATCTGGGCGTACAGCTATGCTGCGGGCCGCCTTAGCAGCAGCCCCGTCGGCCAAGCTGTGCTAGAAATTGGCCTAGCCAACCGAGCTGACCATATGGAGCACCGGGACACCCTACGGTCAGTGATTCGTAGTCTTGGCGGCACGCCAGTCGAGACCCAAACCGAATATGACCTGTCCGCGTATTTAGAAAGAGGAGACGGTGGCGTTGACTCTGATGTCAACATTGCGAAGTTGGCCCTCGCCCTGGAAGTC
>PXDR01000204.1 GCA_003566335.1 Cyanobacteria bacterium T3Sed10_344R1 | reverse complement strand
AGATCAAGCCCTGGAGGTGATTTTTGACCCCAGCCAAGCCGAAGACAGCGACGCCATCCTGCGCGAGCTAGAGATTGATCCAGAAGACAGCGCGCCCCTGCTGCCGGAGTAAGCGGATCTGACAGTCAGCTGTCGGGGCACAGGGTTGATCTGGGGATTCATCGCAAATTCATTTTTCCGGCCTAAGGTGAAATGAGGCGTTGATTCTGCTAGTGGGGATTCTCACGCTGGGGATCAGCGGCTGTTGTTATCGTTCAGCTTGAATTTATGTTGAAGAACCCGAAATCTTGGCTAGCCCTGGGCATGGCCCCCCTTTCTGCCCTGGTGATTGGAGCCTGTGCTGGCCCAGAGTCCAATGATCACAACATGGATGGCATGGATCATGAGGGCATGCAGCATGAAGGAATGCATGACGACATGCATGAGGGCATGGATCACGGCAGCATGGGCCATGACCACGCCATGGACTTGGGGCCAGCGGATGCTACCTACGATCTACGCTTCCTTGACGGGATGATTCCCCATCACGAGGGAGCTGTGGTGATGGCAGAAGCGGCCCTGGAAAATTCTCAGCGGCCCGAAATTCGCCAGCTTGCCGAAGAAATTATTGCGGCTCAGGAAGTTGAAATTGCCCAAATGCAGGAGTGGCGAGAAGCCTGGTATCCCGAGGCAGATGAGCCGATCATGTACGATCCGGCGACCGGGGAAGATGTGCCCATGACTCCAGAAATGGAGTCGGCGATGCGGATGGATATGGATCTCGGCGGCGCGGATGATGAGTTTGATCGACGCTTTATTGAGGCGATGATTCCCCACCATGAGGGGGCTGTGGATATGGCAGAGGATCTGCTGGCGAAAACTGATCGGCCTGAGCTGCAAGCCTTGGGACAGGAGATTATTAGCTCCCAGCAGGCCGAAATCGACCAGATGAATGAGTGGCTAGCGGAATGGTACGGCAGCTAGTCGAGCTGGGTTAGCCAGTTGAGGATGAGCGGATTCACCACTTCGGGCCGCTCATCGTGGGGACAATGCCCCGTATCGGGGATGGGGTGGAACTGTACCGGTTGCTCAGGGTCGTCGCTGAGGCGACGGTACAGATCCGCCCCTTTGATTGGTGTCCAGGGATCTTTTTCGCCCCAGAGCACCAGTAGCGGCTGGGTGATTTGGGGAAGCAGTTCCTCCGGTCGGGGGCCGGGGGGCGCAGTGACGATGGTGGCAAAGACTTTTTGAGCGCCGGGGTCGCAGGCTGGGGTGTAGAGCATCTCGACCAGTTCGTCGGTGATGGCGGTGCGGTTGCCGTAGACCTGCTTGAGGGAGCCCCGAATCCGGCGCTTTTGGCGGACGCGGTTGAACACAAACGGCCCGGTGACTGGGGAGCTGACTAGACGGGTGAAGGCCCCCATGACCAGGCGGAGCGGCGGCAGCAATTCTTCGGGCCGGTGGCTGAGTCCTCCGGCGCAGTTCAGCACGACCCCGGCGCAGGCGGCGTCGGGATGGTAGGCCAGCATCATCAGAGTTAGCAGGCCGCCGATGGAGTTGCCGACAAAGACGGTGGGGGTCTGGATGTGAGCCTGCCAGAAGTCGTACAGCAGGGCTTGCCACAGCTCCATTTCGTAGCTGAGGGGGGGCTTGTCTGAGCCGCCAAAGCCGAGCAGGTCAAGGGCAAATACTTGATAACCAGCTTCGGCCAAGACGGTTTGGTTTTTCTTCCAGTGACCGATCGAGGCTCCGAATCCGTGGACGAGGACGAGGGGTTGACCGCTGCCGACTACGGCGTAGCGGATGCGGTGGCCGCGCCATTGCCAGTCTTGGGTGTCGAGCAGAACCGGAGCCAGTTGGGAGGTCATGGGGATACCGAAACAATGAAATCAGTGGGCTGAAACAGTGAGGCAGCTGGATTTAAGCGGCACTTAAAGCAGCACTTAATATGTCTTCATCATAATTGACCCTAGCCAGACAGTTAGCCAAGCCGTTAGTCAGATCGTAGTTAAAGCGACGACATCAGCCGTAAGAATCCAGTAGAAGAAGGGGAGTAGACCCCTAGCGGTGCTAGAGTAACCCCCAATTTGTTCCCTTTTGATTAGATTGGTATGACCCAAGAACCTGAATCGGCGATGCCCCCAGAAGAACCTGCTGCGGTTGAAGCTGCGGGGGGCGGCGGTGCGATCGCAAGATATTTTGAATTTGGCCCTCTCAACACCACCCTGCGGACTGAAGTGCTGGCCGGGCTGACCACCTTTTTCACCATGGCCTACATCCTGATTGTGAACCCGGCCATCCTCTCGGATGCGGTGTTCCTTCAGGAGTCTGGCGATCTGTTTGGGGAACTGGTGGTGGCGACTGGGGTTTCGGCTGCGATCGCAACCCTAATCATGGGCCTCTACGCCAAGCTGCCCTTTGCCTTGGCCCCTGGCATGGGCATTAACGCCTACTTTGCCTACGTGGTGGTGCTGGGCCTGGGGATCGACTGGCGAGCGGCCCTAGGTGCGGTGCTGATTGAGGGGATTATCTTCATCCTGCTGACAATCACCAACGTCCGCACCAAAATCGTCGCCCTGATCCCCGACTGCATTAAGCACGCTACCACCGCAGGCATTGGGCTGTTTATCGCCTACATTGCCCTGAAAAATGCGGAGATTATCGTCGCCTCTGATGCCACCTTTACTACCTTAGGGAACCTGCAAGCCCCGGGGCCAGCCTTGACTGTGCTCGGCATT
>PXDR01000420.1 GCA_003566335.1 Cyanobacteria bacterium T3Sed10_344R1 | reverse complement strand
AGTTACCCCACTGCCCCGCAGCAGGTTGTAGAGCAAGGTTTCGCTGCGATCGCTGGCCGTGTGGCCCGTGACTAGGTGGGTGTAATGGTGTGCGATCGCAACCGCCCCGAGCGCCCCATAGCGCCAATCCCGAGCGGTGGCCTCACTCTTGACCAAGTCCGCCGGAGCCTGCTGCAAATGGAACGGCACCTGCCACTGGGCCGCCAGCCCAGCCACGAACCGGGCATTTTCCCCAGCATCCGACCGCCAGCCGTGGTCACAGTGGGCCACCCCCAGCCGCCAGCCCCAATGGGGCTGCAAGTCGCACAACAGCTGACCCAAGCAGACTGAATCTTGACCGCCAGAGACTGCAATCAGCACTGCTGTTCCCTGGGGGAGTAGGGGGTGATCTTTTAGGACTTGATGGACGTGGGCATGGGTGGGTGTCCAGGGCATGGGATGGAGGGTGGGATGGTGAGGTGGTGGGATGGCGGGATGGCGGGATGGCGGCTTGCTCTGATAGTCTAAGGAGTTTGGATAGGCTGGCGGGTTTAGATTAAAGCAAGGCGGTGCTGGCGGGCTGGCTTGCCGTGAGCTGGCTTGCTGGGAACTGACTTGCTGTGGATTAACGAGGGGGGACTTGTGCAGGTACTCAAAACCATTGCCGGACTGCGCTGCTATCTAGAGCAGCAGCGGGCAACGGGGGCTACTGTGGGTTTGGTGCCCACGATGGGGGCACTCCATGACGGTCACCTCAGCCTGATCCGGCGGGCCTGTCAAGAAAATGCGGTGGTGGTGGTAAGTATCTTCGTCAACCCGACCCAGTTTGGCCCTGGGGAAGACTTGGCCCGTTATCCCCAAGATTTAGACCGAGATCAGCGCCTCTGTGAACAAATGGGCGTCGATGCGGTGTTTGCCCCCACGGTTTCCGCCCTCTACGGCAGCGAGTCCCCCAGCCCCGCCACCTTGACCCAGGTGGTGCCGCCCCAGGAGATGATGGCGGTACTTTGTGGCCCGGTGCGGCCTGGGCATTTTCAGGGGGTGGCGACGGTGGTGCTGAAGTTGCTCAACCTGGTTCAGCCCCACCGAGCCTATTTTGGCCGCAAAGATGCCCAGCAGCTGGCGATTTTGCGGCGGCTGGTCAAAGACTTAAATCTGGCCGTCACCCTAGTGGGCTGCCCAATCGTGCGGGATCAAGATGGGCTGGCCCTGAGTTCGCGCAACCAGTATTTGACCGCCGTGCAGCGCCAGCAGGCGACGGCCTTATTTCACGGCCTGAAGGCAGCCAAAATCCAGTTCCAGCGGGGGAAGTGCGATCGCACCGCTCTAGTGGCCGCTGTGGAGCAAGTCCTGGATGCAACCCCCGACATTGAAATTGACTATGTGGATCTGGTGCATCCCTACAGTCTGAAACCTCTAGAAACCGTAGATACCGTCGGCCTACTGGCCATGGCGGCTCGTTTAGGAAAAACTCGATTGATTGACAATATGCTGCTGCGATCGCGCCAACCGATTATTGCCATTGACGGCCCGGCTGGGGCAGGGAAATCCACCGTCGCCCGACTGGTGGCCAAGACTCTGGGACTGCTGTATTTGGATACCGGGGCAATGTACCGGGCCATTACCTGGCAGGTGCTCAACCTGGGGCTAGACCCAGAAGATGCGGTGCGAGTCGCCGAACTTGCCGCTGCCTGCACCATTCGCCTCGCCTCTGGAGACGGCAACCAGCCCCCCCAGGTCTGGATTGACGAGGTTGAGGTCACTGACGCCATCCGTAGCCCAGACGTCACCGCCCAGGTCTCGACCATTGCGGCCCAGCCCGCAGTGCGCCAAGCCCTCTTACAGCAGCAGCAGGATTACGGACTGCGGGGCGGCGTGGTGATGGAAGGCCGGGACATCGGCACCCACGTCTTTCCCGATGCGGAAGTGAAGATTTTCTTGACGGCCTCTGTCCAGGAGCGTGCCCGGCGGCGTCAGAAAGACCTGTTGGCCCAAAACCAGCCAGACGTGTCCCTCACCGAGCTAGAGCAGACCATCCAGGATCGCGATCGCAAAGACAGCACCCGCGCCGTCGCCCCACTGCAGCAAGCTGCCGACGCTGTGGAGCTGATTACCGATGGCCTGACCATTCCCCAGGTGGCCGAAAACATTGTCCAGGTCTATCGCCAGACCCTTCAGCCCGCTGCCGGGCGCTAGGATGCCCGAATGATCTCCCGGCGTGACTCTCAGGGATAGCCTCTAGATATGACAACGATTAACGGTAAAACTCAATTACTCGGCGTGATTGGTCATCCGGTAGGCCATTCCCTATCGCCACTGATGCACAACCAAGCGATCGCAGCCCTAGACCTGAACTGGGTCTATCTGCCCTTTGACATTGCCCCCGATCAGCTAGAGACCGCCCTAGCAGGCTTTGCCGCCATTGGCGTCCAGGGCTTCAACATCACCATTCCCCATAAGCAGGCGATTATGCCCCTGCTCAGCCAGATTGACCCGGTGGCCCAGGCAATTGGGGCAGTAAATACGGTCTGGCGCACCGCTGATGGCTGGCACGGCACCAACACCGATGTGTTGGGTTTTTTAGCACCGCTGACCGCAATGGATCGGGACTGGAGCCAGATGACGGCGCTGATTTTGGGCAATGGTGGGGCAGCGCGGGCAGTGGTGGCCGGGGTGCATCAACTGGGCTGTCGGCAAATTCAGGTGGTGGGCCGCAGTGCCGATAAGCTGGCCGCTTTT
>PXDR01000609.1 GCA_003566335.1 Cyanobacteria bacterium T3Sed10_344R1 | reverse complement strand
GGGGAGGCTACGCCAACGACAGGCTCAGGGCGAACGGTTCCAAGTCCGTTCGGGCTGAGCTTGTCGAAGCCCATTGTCAGCAACTTCACAGGTGATCTGTCCCGCCTTAAGCGGATACCCAGACAGAAAACTCGCAATCGTATTTCTAACAAAAAAACAATTCTGTAATTCTGCTAAATATTCTGCCTATCCTGCTGCTGTCGCGGTTGTCAAAATCGTCGAAATCAGCATGTAGTCAAGCATCTGTTGATTTTGGAGTTAGGGGTTACACTGAGTGTATAGACCCATAAAATCTAAAAATGTAAATCTATAGAAGATCTATAGAAATAATCCTGTAAAAAATGGTTTTAGCGGCTGTTTTTAAGATTTTTACCAAGAAAACTCGGGCTGGGATGGGTCGTTAACAAAGACTAGCTCCCCAGCAATCAAGAGACTTGGAAAACACGCTGTTCAACAGCCGCTAAATGTGATAGCTCTTAATACCAGGCTTTAGACAAGCATAGCCAGTAATGGCTGTCTAACGGCCTGATTCATGAGCTATCGTCTTTATTCTGTAGGGGCTGCTAACGCCAACCCTATTGGTTAAGGCAAGCTCAAATTACCCCTGCAAAGAAGATAACTATGCTCGAAAATCGACCCGCAAGGAAAAAACCGTACTCTACTCTTACGTTTTTTTCTTATCTGCTGGGCATGCCGCAAATCATTCTCTGCCATATTGGCTCCCTGCTGGTTTTACAAACCGGATTATCCTGGGGATCGGTGGGATGGATTGTGTTTTTGTATCTGATTCGGATGCTGGCAACCACAGGTATTTACCATCGTCTGCTTACCCATAAAAGCTATCAAGCCCCGGCAATTGTGCTCTGGCTTGGCTGTATTGTCGGAGCTTCAGCCGGACAGATGGGGCCAAGTTGGTGGAAGGCTCACCATGTCAACCATCACCAATATGTTGATCAAGCCCAAGATCCCCATTCTCCCTATACGCCTGCTAAGGGGATGAAAGGCTTTCTGTGGTCTCAAATCGGTTGGTTGCTCTCCCCGCGATTTTTCCCAGATCGGTTGCCCGCAGATGTCGAGCGAGATGTCGTGCTTAGGGTAATTGACCGACTGCACTTCCTTCCCCTATTCGCCCTTGGTGGCCTCTCTTATTACATTGGCGGCCTGGAATATTTGGGCGCTTTCTTCCTGAGCACAACCCTGCTATTCCACGGCGTACAAACGGTGAATTCCCTCAGCCATTTGTTTGGGAAGCGACCTTTTGTCACCGATGACCACAGCCGCAACAATGGGTTCGTGGCTCTCATTACCCTGGGCGAAGGCTGGCATAACCTCCACCATGCCTTTCAAGCCTCTAGCCGACAGGGCATCACTCTTCGTCAAGGCAAGGTGGTTTATCTGCCCGACCCGACCTTCTGGTTCATTCAGCTCTTGCAGGGTCTAGGGTTAGCGTCAAGGCTCAGAGTTCCGACTGAGCGTGAGTTGCTTGCCAGTGCGGCTGCGCCAATTCCTCCTACCTCGACGCTAGAGGTGCCTTCAACTCGATAGGTGCAACCAGATTTCCCAGACAGGATAAGAACCCCGGTTTCTTTGGACTTTACTGAACAAGGCTGAGCTAGCCTGCCCACAGAAACCGGGGTTCTAAAATGCCTTACGGGCTAAAAGTCAAAGCACTCTAATGGCCCAGCAGCGAGGCGCACGACGGCTTCGTAGGCCCAGTCGGTGGGGCGCACGTCAGAGAAGGGGGAAACAAATTGACCTGGCCCACATTGGGGAATCTCTGAACTGGGTGCCCCAGGGGCTGACTCCGCTGGGTCTGGTTGGGCGGTTGGAGCGGCTTCGGGGTTGAGTTGGGGGCTGTGGCTATCTGCTAGGGCCGGGGCGGCAGCGACTAACAGGCCGGTGGTGAGGCCGGCGGTCAGTCCAGCGAGGGTGCAAGGGGCAAGGATTTTTCGGCAAAAGGTCATGGCAATTAGGGCGATCAGCAGGAATTAAATCGGGGGTTGAGTCAGGGTTCAAACCAGGACTAAGACTGGAATGCAATCTGGAGACAGGAGACTGAACGATGTCCAGACTACTGTGCCAGTTTCCAGTTTGCAGTATCCTCAGGATGGTTTGGCGCAATGAGGCAGCATGAGTATCAACACCATCTCAACCCAACCATTCTCGGATCAAAAGCCGGGAACCTCTGGGCTGCGGAAGCAGGTGACTGCATTCCAACAGCCCCATTATCTCGAAAATTTTGTTCAGTCGATTTTTGACAGTCTAGACGGTCTGGCGGGTCAGACCCTGGTGGTGGGGGGAGACGGTCGTTACTACAACCGTCAGGCGATTCAGGTGATTCTGAAGATGGCGGCGGCCAATGGGGTGGGCCGGGTGCTAGTGGGTCAGGGCGGGATTTTATCCACCCCGGCGGTCTCTTGTTTGATTCGCAAGTATCAGGCGTTTGGCGGCATCATTCTTTCGGCCAGCCATAATCCAGGTGGCCCAGATGGGGACTTTGGCATTAAGTACAACATCGGCAATGGTGGCCCTGCCCCAGAAGGGATTACCAACGCGATTTACGATCGCAGCAAGACCATCCAGGAATACAAAATTCTAGAGGCTGCCGACCTCGCCCTCGACCGCCAGGGCAAGTACCAACTGGGCAATCTCCAAGTTGAGGTGATTGACTCGGTGACGGACTACGCTGCCCTGATGGAGTCGATTTTTGACTTTGGTCAGAT